>NZ_JBALOV010000026.1:0-32836 GCF_036965045.1 Bacillus sp. JJ1533
ATGGACGCAAATCTTTGGATACTGACGCAAAAACTCAAGTTTATTTGTTCTGTTATAATAGGAGATATCTCAAGTGGGACAATGAACCTGTCCCTTTGTCCAGATCTCATACATACGGAGGGGAACATGAAGTTTATTAAGAAGCAGCTTTTAGAGTATGGAATGGATCCAACAGTGGCGCATTATCTTTCAATTATTTTGATGATACTTTTTATCGCGCTTATCTGTGTAGTGGCCAATTTTATTACGAAAAAAGTGATCATTAATATTATCACGCGAATCGTAAACAAAACCAAATATCATTGGGATAATATCTTATTGGAAAATAAGGTTTTCCGAAGATTATCCCATATCGTTCCAGCGATTATCATTTTTTACTTTTCTGAAACCTTTCCAAAAACGGCGGTATTGATTCAAAAAGGGGCCGTTGCCTACTTAATAATTGTCAGTTTAATGGTGATCAACAGTTTATTAAATGCGATGAATGATATTTATCAAACCTATGAAATTTCCAAGACACGACCGATAAAAGGATATATTCAAGTTGTGAAGATTATTATCACTATATTTGGTATTATTATTGTGATAGCGAATTTTATGGGGAAGAGTCCACTTATTTTGTTAAGTGGAATAGGTGCATTATCCGCGGTTCTGATGTTGGTATTTAAAGATTCCTTATTGGGTCTTGTTGCAGGTGTGCAGTTGACCACTAATGATATGGTTCGGGTTGGTGACTGGATTGAAATGCCAAAGTATGGAGCAGATGGCGATATCATTGATATTTCTTTAGTTACAGTTAAGGTGCAAAATTTTGATAAAACGATAACAACGATTCCAAGTTATGCACTTGTTTCCGATTCTTTTATCAATTGGAGAGGGATGCAAACCTCTGGTGGTCGAAGGATCAAACGCTCTTTGTTTATCGATTCAACTAGTATTACATTTTGTACAGAGGAAATGATTACGAAATTTAAACAAATTCAACTACTTTCTGATTATATTACGAATAGGGAACAAGAAATTGAAGAATACAATATCAAGCATGAGATTAATCGTAACAACCCGGTGAATGGAAGAGCTCTTACGAATATTGGGGTATTCCGGGCTTATATTAGCAATTATCTTCAGCAGCATCCCGGTATCAATCAGGAAATGACACTAATGGTACGTCAGCTAGCGCCAACTGAGCACGGCTTGCCGCTTGAAATATATGCATTCTCGAATGATGTAAGATGGGCTGTGTATGAAACGACCCAGGCTGATATTTTTGACCATCTCTTTGCAGTCGCTCCGGAATTTGGACTTCGCTTATTCCAAAATCCATCTGGACATGATTTGAAAACATTGATGGCTGAAGAAAACAATGAGGGTGAAAAGGTCCCTAGATTAGAACATGAATGAGCGAAACACTCACAATGGCTGGTTACTACAGCTCTTGTGAGTGTTTTTCATTTGAAATTCTGATTATCAAGGACAATGATCGATTCACTAGAGGACTTAGCTGTTTGCTTCGTATGTTCAACTAATTGCTGAATCGTGCCACAAGCTTGCTTCGCGCCCATCACAAGTAGTGGAACCCCGATGAAATCAAGATGGATGCCTCTTGAAAAAAATCCTCCCATAGACATGGCAATTGGAACAGTTGGAGATGTATTCGAGAAAATGATTTTTTCTTTTTGGCCATATCTTTCTTGTAGGATTATACTTAGCTGTTTTAGTGCAGGAACCATCAGCTTGCTTCTTTTTCGTCCAATCGAATAGACGGGATTCCCATCCTCATCCATACCATGAAGAAAAAATTTGCCAAAATCTTTCCTCGTTAGTTTATTAAAATAATCGACATGCAAAATTTCGTCTTTTGTTAGTTTCCGATCAGTAGGCAGTTTATGTAAATGGTATGCTGCCGCCAGTGCTGTACTATGTGTCCCGGCATAATCATTATAGATGTATATCATTATAGTACTCCTTACGCTAGACCTTTCATTTATTATCTCCATAATTTCACAAACTAACGCAGCGTAAATTTTTTTTGAAATCGCTTAAAAAAAGTATTGCAAAAAAATATAATAATGCTATTATACTAATATACTAGTATGTTAACGATTGCAAACTAGTAAAAATTAAAAATTAATATAATGGTCAGTAATTTTAGTAAAGAAGGGACTTGCTATGAATAAATCTGTAGCAAAAATTAACGGGGATTTTCCTTTGAAATTAGCGCCCGCTCGAGCATGGCGGACTTATAGGGGAGGGAAATTGATAGAGGAATTACATGGGGTTGAAAATACAGATGATAGTCATTTTCCTGAAGAATGGCTGATGTCAATCGTTTCTGCCAGAAATGTTGGACGTGAACACATCATCGATGAGGGCTTAAGTAAATTGGATCATCCGAGTATCGATATGTCTTTAAAAAGTCTCATAGATGAAAACGCTGCCGAGTTTTTGGGACAGAGTCATTTTGAGAAATACGGCAACAACACAGGTGTACTTGCAAAAATTATTGACTCTGGTGAACGTTTAACGGTTCAGGTACACCCGAATCGGGAAAAGGCAAAGGAATTATTTAATTCAGCTTATGGAAAAACAGAATGCTGGCACATCATTGGTGGTAGAGAAATCGATGGTGAACCTCCATATGTATACCTTGGTTTTAAACCTGGTGTTACAAGAGAACATTGGGAAAAGTTGTTTGAAGATCAGGATATACAAGGGATGCTAGATTGTCTCCATAAATACAATGTCAAACCGGGAGATACCTTTTTAATTGAGGGTGGTACTCCACATGCGATTGGTTCGGGATGTCTCTTAATCGAAATTCAGGAGCCAACCGATTTTACAATTCGCATTGAAAAGGTGTCGCCATCAGGTCTTGAAATTGATGATTTTATGTGTCACCAAGGGATTGGATTTAAGAAAATGTTTGATTGCTTCAATTACGATACCTATACACGAGAGGAAACACTCAAAAAATGGTATGTGAATCCTTCCGTTTTAAAAGAGATTGTGAATAATCGAGAAATTGAATTAATCGGTTATCAACATACACCATATTTTAAAATGACACTGGTTGACGTAGAAAATGAGATAGAAATAACCAATGATGGTGTATTTTCAGGTCTATACATTCTTTCTGGAAGCGGTTCAATTGGTTTAGATGGGTTTAATCAAGAAATTAACATCGGTGATCAATTCTTTATTCCTGCGAAGGTAAGCGGTTTAACGCTTCGAAACGAAGGAAATCAGCCTTTAAGGGCATTAAGATTATTTGGTCCTAGAACAACAGATTAATAGAAGTAGGAGATGAGGAAATTATGGCAACACTAGATTGGATTGTTTTAGGTGCGTTTTTCGCTGTAATGATTGGAATCGGTATTTTTAGTTATAGAGCAAATAAAAGCTCGAATGACTTCTTCGTTGGAGGAGGGAAGGTTCCTTGGTGGCTTTCCGGGGTTTCTCACCACGTATCAGGCCATAGTGGTGTAGTGTTCGTAGCGTATGCAGCTATTGCCTATACTTATGGAATTACGATTTATTTTTGGTGGGCAGTTACAATCGGAATTGGGTTAATCATCGGGGCAAAATTTATCGCTCCAAGATGGCCTAGACTTCGTCAAAAGTTAGGAATTCAATCACCTACTGAATACATGGCCATTCGTTTTGGTTTACCAGCACAGCAAGTTACAGCATGGACTGGGGTATTAATTAAACTTCTTGATATCGGTGCTAAATGGGCATCTATGGGTATTTTATTGAGTGGTTTCACTGGACTTCCAATTTGGTTAGGTATCATTTTATCTGGTGCAGTTTCCTTAATTTATGTTACAATTGGCGGACTTTGGGCTGACTTAATTACTGACTTTGTTCAATTTATTGTACAGTTAATCGCTGGTATTGTTATTTTTGTGGGCGTTTTCAGCCACCTTGGAGGATTAGGATCAGTATTCACAATGTGGGGAGACCTACCAGAAGGACATGCAAGTCCATTTAATGGTTCTTATACTCCACTATGGGTATTCTTGTTCTTATTCGTAAAATTCTTTGATTACAACGGTGGTAACTGGAACCTAGCAGCAAGATTTATTTCAACACCGGATGGTGAAAATTCAAGGAAAGCAGCAAGACTTTCAGCAATCCTTTACTTTGTATGGCCATTGTTAATTTTCTTACCAATGGTAGCAGCACCACTTGTTTTTAGCGATTTAAGTGATCCAGCATCACAATTATATCCATTATTAACTACAACATTCTTACCAGCTGGTTTGGTCGGATTAGTTTTAGCATCTATGTTTGCAAGTACAATGGGTATGACAGTATCAGATATTAACGCTTTAACAGCAGTTGTTCAACGTGACATTTTACCAGTCTTAAATAAGAAATTTAAAGAAATGAAAGAAAATGTTGATAAAAGATCTCTTTGGATTGCACGTGGTTTAACAATTATGTTTACCATCATTACAATTATTGTTGGTTTAAAACAAGAACAATTTGGTGGTGTTCTTGGACTAGTTATCACATGGTTCTCGGCATTAGTTGGACCAATGGCAGTACCTTTGATTTTCGGTTTATTCTCTAAGTTTAAACACGCAACTGGAAAAGTAGCGATTTATTCAATCGTATCAGGTATCGTTGGTTTTGCGATTACACAATTAACCGATATCATTCCTGTTGATGTTGAAACTGCCTTCCCATTAATCGTAACTACACTTGTATTCTTTACTGGGGGCTATATCAACAAGCGCAGAGGCGTTACCGTTTCACCTGAAGTTGAGGAGTTATTAAACTTCCTTGATACAGGTAAAGACGAAGAAAAGACTGACAATGTGAAAAAAGCAATCTAACAAATGAAAACAGAAGACCTCATTATTGAGGTCTTCTGTTTTTTGCTTTAAAATGGGACAAGGGGTAATGTACCTGTCCCCATGACCCACAAGGAGAAGGATTATGAAGGCGAAGTTTATTTTTATAGTTGTGATGTTGATTTTTGGTAGCATTGGTTTGTTTGTAAAGAATATTGATCTGTCCTCTAGCGAAATTGCTTTGTTCAGGGGAGCATTTGGTAGTTTGTTTTTAATTGGTGCTAGTTTTCTAGTTAAACAGAGGTTTTCTTTTAAAACGTCAAAACGGAATCTAGTCTTACTCCTTTTATCGGGGGCAGCCTTGGGCTTTAATTGGATTTTTTTATTTGAATCATACCGTTATACAACGATTGCTAACGCCACTCTGAGCTATTATTTTGCGCCTGTGTTTGTGATGATTTTGGCACCATTTTTATTAAAGGAAAAATGGACATGGATGAAGGGAATCGGTATTACGCTAGCATTTCTAGGTTTTCTTTTGGTGGTGAATCCAGGCGGTGAAACGGTTGTAGGGACTTATAACCATTCTGTTGGGATTATGTATGGCCTATTGGCTGCAGCCTTCTACACAAGTGTGATTCTTCTTAATAAATTTATTAAAGACCTATCAGATTTTGAGACGACGATTATGCAACTTTTGACGGCTTCAATTGTCTTGTTTCCATATGTTCTGGGAACTCAAAACTTGGATTACTCTAGTTTGGGAATGCAATCAATCAGTCTTTTATTGATTGTAGGAATAATTCATACTGGGGTTGCGTACCTCCTATATTTTTCAGTGCTGAAAAAATTAAAGGGGCAAACCATTGCAGTCTTAAGCTATATTGATCCCATTTCTGCTGTGATCATGGCAGCGATCATATTAAATGAAAGCATGGGTTTTGTACAAATAGTGGGTGGAGCCTTAATTTTGGGGTCTACTTTTATCAGTGAGATGAATTGGAAAAAATCAAGAAGCACTCAAAGGGAATGAATGGATAAAAATTATGTTGACAATTCATTTGTTCTCGTCTAATGTTTAATATATAATTTAATATTTCGAAATTTTCTTATCCAGAGAGGTGGAGGGACTGGCCCTTTGAAGCCTCGGCAACAGACTTTTAAGTACTGTGCCAATTCCAGTAGCAAGACGCTAGAAGATAAGAAGAGCGGATTTCTAATTGTCTATTCAACCCTCTTCTTATTCTCAAGAAGAGGGTTTTTTATATTTCAATTTATGAATGAGGTGATTGTATGTCAACAGTTAAATCAGAAAATGAATTATTAAAAGCATTTGAAACGATTAAAAGTAAAGAATGGGTGGATCTTACACATACGTTTGGTCCTACTTCCCCCCATTTTTCTGCTTTTAACGATGCTGAATTTAAAACACTTTTTACTCATGAGGATGGCTTTTTTGCACAAAGCTTTACAATTCCAGGACAATACGGAACCCATATTGATGCTCCCATCCATTTTGTACCTAATCAACGTTATTTAGATGAACTAGAATTAAAAGAACTAGTACTGCCTCTTGTTGTGATTGATAAGTCAAAGGAAGCAGAAGAGAATCATGATTTTATTTTAAGTGTTGACGATATTCTGAAGTTTGAAGAGGAACATGGGGAGATTGAGGCAGGTACTTTTGTGGCTTTGAGAACGGACTGGAGCAAGCGCTGGCCAAATAAAGAGGCATTTGAAAATAAAGATTCCGATGGGAATAGCCACGCTCCAGGTTGGGGAATAGAAGCATTAAAGTTTTTATTTGAAGAACGGAATATAAAAGCTGTTGGTCATGAAACATTTGATACAGATGCAGCGATTGATTTTCGTAAAAATGGTTCCCTCATTGGTGGATACTATGTCCTAGAGCAAGATACGTTTCAAGTTGAATTATTGACTAATCTTGATAAAGTACCGGCAAAAGGGGCCGTAATTTTTAATATTTGTCCAAAACCTGAAAAGGGATCTGGTTTCCCGGTACGTTCATTTGCTATTTTGCCATAGATAGGACAGATAGTTTCTTACATTTTACTAGATTGGGACAAGGAACCTGTCCTCGTGTCCCTAGTAGACTCATATAAGGAGAGAGAAATATAATGACAACAACTTTAGTAAAAGCTCCATTTCGTGCAGATCATGTAGGTAGTTTATTACGTCCAGAGAGAATTCATCAAGCAAGAAAGGATTACCAATCAGGTGCAATTACTGCCCAGGAGCTCCATACAATTGAAACAGAAGAAATTAAAAAGATTGTTGATAAACAAATCGAAATTGGCCTACAAGCCGTTACAGATGGCGAGTTCCGCCGGAGATTTTGGCATACTGATTTCTTAGAGCACTTAAATGGAGTAGAGGGTTACGTTCCGGAACATGGATTTACATTCAAGGGTGAAGAAACAGAAGCCTATGATGTGCGTGTTATCGGAAAAATTTCCTTTAACTCAGACCACCCACATGTGAAGGATTTCATCGAATTCAAGGAAATCGTCGGTGACCGAGCCATTGCAAAACAAACGATTCCAAGTCCAAACCAACTGTTTAACGCTGGGATTCGCGATAAGGAAATTTATCCGGACATTGAGGAATATGCAAATGATATTATCCAAACATATCGTGATGCAATCAAAGCTTTTTACGAGGCTGGCTGCCGTTACCTACAATTAGATGATGTGTACATAGCAGGTCTAAACGCACCTGAAATCCCTTTTAATGATAGTGGCTCTACTCGTGAGGAATTAATTGAGCTAGCGTTAAAGGTGGCGAACGGCGTACTGGAAGGGAAACCGGAAGATCTAACGATTACAACGCATCTTTGCCGTGGAAATTACCGCTCTAACTGGGCATTTGAAGGAAGCTACGCCAAAATTGCGCCTACTCTTTTTGCAAAAGAAAAGGTTGATGGCTTCTTCCTCGAATATGATGACGATCGTTCAGGAGACTTCACTCCACTTGAGCATATCCCAAATGATGGTCCTCGCGTGGTACTCGGTGTGTTTACATCAAAGCGCGGAGAATTAGAACCGAAAGAAAATGTCATTGCACGAGTGAAAGAAGCATCCCAATATGTGCCACTTGATAAATTATGTATTAGCCCACAATGTGGATTTGCTTCAACCCACCACGGCAATATTTTAACGGAAGAAGAGCAATGGGCAAAATTAAAGTATATTGTTGATATTTCAAAAGAGATTTGGGGATAAGGGACAAAGGATCCTCGTCCGAATTGTATCGAAGGTGGGACAGTGTATTGTCCCTCCTTTCCTTTTAAAAATTAAACCAAGTAAATAGACATGAATACTATTATATAAAAATATGATGGTATGGAGGAAATCAGAATGTATTGTATGGATTTGACAGGAAAAGTAGCGATTGTAACAGGCGGAGCCCAAGGAATAGGAAAAGCGATTGTTGATGCATTTTTAGAATGCGGAGCGAAGGTTGCGGTTGCTGACAGAGAAATCAATACGGAAAATTCCAATGAACAGTTAGTTTACTTCCAAACCGATGTCACAAAAAGCGATCAAGTAGATAAAACCGTTCATAAGGTAGTCGAACATTTTGGACGTTTAGATATTTTAGTGAATAACGCGGGAATTTCCAAAATGGATTATGCCATTGATATTAAAGAAGCGGACTGGGATCTTGTGATGGATGTAAATGCAAAAGGTGTATACCTTTACAGTCAAGCAGTTGCAAGAATCCTTAAACAGCAAGGTCAGGGTGGTAAAATCATCAACATTTCTTCGCAAGCAGGGAAAAATGGGTACCGATTAATGGGAAGCTATGTTGCTTCCAAACATGCGGTTTTAGGCTTTACAAAAACAATGGCCATTGAATTGGCTCAGGATGGAATCAATGTGAATGCGGTTTGTCCTGGTATTGTTGAAACCGAAATGAAGCATAGAGAGAGAGTGATAGGTGGTGAATTGAGAGGACTTACTGCAGAAGACATAAGGCAAGAGGACTTTTCTCAGGTCCCGTTAGGCAGAACGGCTAAACCCCAAGATATCGCAAATGTCGTTGTATTTTTAGCTTCAACATACTCAGACTATATGACCGGTCAAGGGATTAATGTTACGGGTGGTATGACGATGCACTGATTTAGCTTTTATGAATTCAGTTGAAGGGAAGTGTGAGAAATGACGGATGTTAAAAAAGGAAGCCTTTCTGCGTTGCTTCCATTATTCATTTTTGTTTTATTGTTTGTCGGTACAGGTGTTATTTCTGGTGATTTTTCAAATATGCCATTGAATGTTGCGATTATCATTGCTTCGGCAATTGCTTTAGTAATGAACAGAAAGGAAAAATTATCGAAGAAGATCGACATCTTTACTAAAGGCGCAGGCCACCCCAATATTATGCTAATGGTCGTTATCTTTATTTTAGCTGGTGCATTTGCCGAAACAGCCAAAGGCATGGGAGCTGTGGAATCAACAGTGAATATGGGGTTAACCTTCATACCTAGTAATCTATTAATGGTAGGATTATTTATTGTAGGATGTTTCATTTCGCTATCAATGGGAACATCCATGGGAACGGTTGCTGCACTTGCCCCAATTGGAATTGGGATTGCAGAACAAACTGGAATACCAATGGCATTAGCAATGGGAACAGTTATTGGTGGGGCAATGTTTGGTGACAACCTCTCGATGATTTCTGATACTACCATTGCCGCTGTTCGAACACAACAAACAAAGATGAGTGATAAATTTAAAACGAATTTTCTAATTGTTTTACCTGGGGTTATTGTTACTGCGATTATTCTTTGGTTCGTTACTTCAGGGAACAATGCCGAAGCGATCGGAAATTACTCTTATGACTTTATTAAAGTAGTTCCATACATCGCCGTCCTACTTGCGGCATTATTAGGGGTTAATGTACTGATCGTCCTATTAGGTGGAACCATTTTTGCAGGCATCGTGGGTGCGATTGATGGTTCGTACACCATGACTGGATTTATTAAAGCTGTTTCACAAGGTATTATCGGTATGGAGGATTTAGCGATTGTTGCCGTCTTAATTGGCGGTATGATTGGGATCATCCAGCATAACGGCGGTATACAATGGTTGTTAAACTTTGTAACGAGTAAAATTAAAACGAAAAAAGGTGCTGAGCTTGGAATTGCAGGGTTGGTTAGCGCAACAGATTTAGCTACTGCAAACAATACAATATCCATTATTATCACTGGTCCATTAGCTAAGAACATTGCGGATGAATATCAAATTGACCCAAGAAAATCTGCGAGTATTCTTGATATTTTTTCAAGTAGCTGGCAAGGCCTTGTTCCATATGGAGGTCAAATGCTTGTCGCATCAGGGTTAGCAGCAATTTCACCGATTAGCATTCTGGCCTATTCCTATTATCCAATTGCTCTATTCGTATGTGGGATTATTGCCATTCTAATCGGTTTTCCTAGGTTCGACCGCAAAATCAAAAAAAGCAAAAGCAGCGTAACTACTGAAATTTAATGATAAAAGCGAATACCATTTGATGGTTATTCGCTTTTTTTGATAAGAACCTACATTTATTTAATTACTTCATCAATAATCCCGTATTCCTTTGCTTCTTCTGCACTCATGTAGTAGTCTCGATCCGTGTCTTTCGCAACCTTTTCAACAGGTTGCCCAGTAAGGTCTGAAATGATTTGATTGGTATGTTCTCGAAGCTTAAGGATTCGTTTTGCAGAAATTTCGATCTCAGTTGCTTGGCCCCGCACACCACCTAATGGTTGATGTATCATAATTTCACTGTTGGGGAGGGCGAGTCTTTTCCCTTTTGTTCCGGCTAATAAAAGCATAGCCCCAAAGGATGCAGCCATTCCTGTACAAATGGTCCGAACATCCGGTTTAATATATTGCATCGTATCAAAGATGGCAAAACCAGCAGATGTTGAGCCTCCTGGGCTGTTAATATAAAGAGAAATATCTTTATCAGGATCATCAGCTGCTAAAAATAATAGCTGTGCTACTATACTATTGGCAACAGCATCATTGATTTCATCGCCAATCAAAATAATCCGATCTTTTAATAACCTCGAGTAAATATCATATGAGCGTTCTCCTCGACTGGATTGTTCAATAACATATGGGATTGAAGTCATTTCGTTACCCTCCTTATTCGCTTGCATCTAATTATGCAGCCATAGAGACAGTGCTTGAAGGGAGTTTATAAAGACGTGATTTTTGCATAGAGCAAATCGGATTTGTATGCTTCGATAAAGAGCGGATAGAAGGTATCGTTTTGATTAATATGGATGGATCCTGAGTGTTAAAAGATTCATGTAGTGCTTTTTGAATTTGCTCACGATCTTCCTCTGTCCAATATTGTTCGATAAATTGAGTTCTTTCGTTTTTATCCAACCTTTGTTTTGCACGATAAATGGCGGCTTTAACAGCAGTCTCATTTGTATCTAATAGTTCAGCTATTTCAGATAGTTGAAACTGAAACCCTTCTTTTAAGACAAATATCACAGCTTGTTTCGGTGTTAACTTATTCATCAGCTGTTGAACTGCCTCAAAGCGATCTTCGATTTGATCGGATTCATTATAGCCATCATCAGGAATAGCGTCAAGACACTCGTTGCTTCGTTTTCTAACCGTGTCTATCCATTCATTTCGTGCAATTTTATTCAATAGAGCTGTAGATATCGTAGGCTGGTGCTTATAATGATTCCATGCCTTAATCAAGGATTCCTGGACGAGATCTTCTCCATCCCAGCCGTTTTGGGATATAAACTGGCAATAACGTCGAAGCATTGGATAAAGTTCATGTAGATGTTTCTCGGAAAAAGGTTCGTGATGTTCATTAATATCCTCTGATCCATTACAAAGCTTACTATGCAAAATAATCACTCCTTAAGCGCGTCTCTACTTTATAAACGAATAACCGGGTATGAAAAGATACGGGGTAAAAATATTTCTTTCTAATTTTTATTATATTTATGCTTAAAGTCTACAACAAGAAACGGTTCGTTTGTTTTGTTATACTATACATAAAACAAAAGGTGACTATTCGATGCTACGAAAACTTTCTGCAGATATGCATAAACAGCCCTTTCGGGGGCCATTCACAATCAACCGAATTCAGGCGGGAGATATTTTTGAGGGGAATAACGATTTTTCTTTCGGTCCATTAAGCATTATCGATCATGCTGTGATGAAAAAGGGCTTAACCATCAAAATGCATGAGCATGTCAATGATGAAATTTTGAGTTATGTATGGCACGGTACCATGTATCATAAGGATTCAACGGGTTTGGAGATGCCCATTACTCCAGGTAACCTGATGATGATGAATGCGGGAAAAAGCTTTTGGCATGAGGAAAAAGTGAAAAATGATCAAGTTGAGATGCTTCAAATTTTTGTTCGGCCACGAAAAACAGATCTTGAACCAACTATACAATTTCATGAAAAGCCTATTCGAAACCGGGACTGGTATCTCATGGTGGGGCCTGAAGAAAGTCAAGCGCCTCTTCGTGTTAGACAAAACGTCTATATTCTTGATGCGCATCCAAAGCAAGGGGATCAATTAGATATTCCATCCTATAAAGGCCTCAAACCATTTTTATATGTGTTGGATGGGGAGATAGCAGTCGGTGATTTTCAACTTAAAAAAATGGAGGCTGTGACGGACATTGATAAGCCTCTACCACCGATAACTGCAGTCACTGATTCTACTGTTGTGCTATTTCTTGTCGATATGAATGCACCAATGTCAATGATGGGAACAATAAGTGGAAAAAGTGTATTATAGTTCTAAATAAAAAAATCTGTAAACCCAATAGCTGGTATACAGATTTTTTTCGTTTATTGACGGAGGGACAGGTCCTATGTCCGATTATTTTTTCACAAAATATTTTTCACCGAGTAGTTCTTTTTCTTCATATGTCTCTGGTGTTAATTGGTTCTGAACGAAGTTTTGAAGTTCAGATGGTTCCAAGTCGTACATGACTTCAATTTCTTTTGCAAACAGAATTTCTTTTTCAAGTAACGTAGATAAAGCAGGTTGTTGTTTTGCTTTTGGTTGTTCTTCACCGGTTATTTTTGATAGACCGGATACATAGTAGTCTAGTGAGCGGCTGCCCACAATTTTAACGCCTTTATTATCTTCATTCACCATAATGATGGTTGGAAAACCTCTAGCTCCAAGTTTCGCTGCCAGTGCAAAGTCTTCGTTTAATAGTTGCTGACCCATAGCAGATTCTGCTTCAGCAATAATCGCTTCTCCGTCTAGCTCTATATGATTTACATTTTCGATCATCACGGATTCTTCAGCAATATTTTTATTGAATGCAAATAGTTCTTCTCTTGCATGACGTAAATACTCATTTGCCTTTTCATCACCATGTTTATTTTGAATCACCTTGTACACACGAGATGGTGGGAAGGAAGATTGAACAGGATTGTCAATCATCAATGATCCATCGATTGGCATACGCGAATACTCGCCCACTTCTCTCCAGTGGCCTGCAACATCAGCTGGTCCAGAGATTCCATTTGCCGGATCAACCGGTCCACCATGCCACTTCTCTAGTAATCCACCGAGTACAGTGTGGAAATTGAAATAATGTCCATATTGTTCCTTGAAACGGCGGAAAGTAGGTTCAAGCGCCCAGCAATGTGAACAAATTGGGTCTGTTACATAATATAAATCGATTTTCTTTGTCGGCTCAGTAAAATCAATCACTTCCATCTCATCATCACCTGCTACCCCGCATACACCTGTTTCTAAATCACACATTAAATTATTGTTTACCATTTGTATTTCCCTCACTTTTTTATTTTATTGAATCAATCTGTTTGCTTTGTAATTCCAGTTTAGTGGATAATGGAAAACATAGACACCAATAAAATACTTGATATGTTGGATATCCAACACATTTGAAAAATTGTTGAAAAAGTGGGAGGGACGAATGAATTGTCAGAAGAAAAAACAGATCCACGGGTTCTGCGTACACGAAAATTAATTATGGATTCCTTTATAGAACTGTCCAGTAAAAAAGAATTTAAAGACATCACGATAAAAGACATCACAACGGAAGCAATGATTAATCGCGCAACGTTTTATTATCATTTTGAAGATATTTTTGACTTGCTGGAGAAGGTTTTATCCGAGGTACTGCTAATTAATCTAAATAGCGAGTCCTATAAAGAAAGCGAATTGAATGAAGAAACATTTACCGGCCTCTTTAAGGCAATCACGAACTTTCAGCTTTCCTTATCAAATCGGTGCCATCGCGGATATGAGGATACAATTGCCCGAATTATTCGGGACCAACTTGAAGTTATCTTTTATAAAATGTTAAAAAAACATCATCCTTCAGAGGAAGAAAATTCTCTAAAAGTGACGGCAATCATGTTAAGTTGGGGAATGTATGGGGCTTCTGCAGAATGGAGAAGAAACCCAGATAATATGAGCCCGGAAGAAATGATTAAACATGTTTTCCCTTTTATAAAATACGGATTGTATGTGGAGCAAAAGGTGAAATAATACTTTCGTCATTGAATGTATATTTTGTTTTTAAATGGTAAAACCTAAAATTACTAAACATAAGGAGCGATAATGATGAGTGGATTACAACGTTTAGCGCTTGCTTTAGTAATAATTGGGGCAATTAATTGGGGGCTAATTGGGCTTTTCCAATTCGATTTGGTAGCAGCCATTTTTGGAGGACAGGATTCGTTTCTGTCTAGACTTATTTACGGTTTAGTAGGGTTAAGCGGTTTATACAGCCTTATGCTTCTCTTTAAACCCGACCGGGAAGTTGTACCAGATACTAGCAGAACGTAAGAACTAGAAAAGCACCCTCAAGATAGATCAAGCCATATGGTTTGGTCTATTTTACGTTTAGGGGAAAAAATGAGAAGATATCCTTGTGTAGACCAAGGCAAATTTAGAATTAAGATACTTAATTTTTGGGGGACATGAACGGCCCGCATCCCTAGGAGGATTTAAGTGATGAAGAGGATTTTTGCTGATGTGATTCAGTTTCGGGGGAGTCATTATGATTTCGGTTATATACAGGGGGAGCGGCTAAGGGATTCCTTCTTGGTCAAGAATCGGGAGCAGCAATGGAAGGTAAGAAAACCACTGTTTCGTATTGATACGGAGGAAACGAAAGAAGTATTTGAACGCTTGGCTCCGTTTATGTGGACAGAATTTTTGGGGCTTCAGGATGCTTTACAATGGTCGATGGAAAAGGTATTGATGGAGTTTGGAGGATACAGGGTGAACATCAGGCCCTCAGGCTGTTCGATTTTGGTGGGAGACAATTATATGATTCGGAATTATGATTATCATCCAAAGACCTATGATGGGCGCCTCGTGGTTTTTCAACCGACAGATGGGGGGCATGCGACCCTCGGTTTAACCCAAAAAATTACCGGACGATCAGACGGGATGAACGAAAAGGGATTATCGATGGGGTATACGTTTATGAACAGGAGGCGACCGGGGAATGGTTTTGTATGTTATATGATTGGAAGACTTATTCTTGAACGATGCGCAAATGTAGAAGAAGCCGTAAATTTGTTAAAAGAGATTCCACATCGAGGCTCTTTTAGCTATGTTTTATTTGATTCTAGCTGTGAAATGCCTTTTATCGTGGAAACCTCACCAAGAAGAGTTGAGGTAAGGCAAGGAAAAACGTGCACTAATCATTTTAAAATCTTAACAGAAGAAAATCGCCGCGTCCTTGATGACTCAAATAAGAGGCTGCAGGCGATAGAAGAAAAAGAACATTTAAACGGTCTTGAGGCGTTTCAGCTGCTGAATGATACGGATAAAGGAGTTTTCTCTAAGCTCTATGGAAGCTGGGCGGGGACCATTCATACTTCAGCTTATTTTCCTGAACGTTTAGAAGCATGGTGTGCACTAGGGGGAGATCAGGAACCTACTACATTTGATTTTTCAAACTGGTTAAAGGGAACTGACTTTCCGAAGGCAAAAATCGAAGGTGAAGTGGATACTGACATCCCATTTGTCAATATGGAGAAAGCGGATTGGTTTAAATAATCGTGGGGCGGAGAGATTGACTTCCGGCTCCTTTTTTCTTAGGTCAAAGACAGGTCCATTTGCCCCCGTTTCATTATACCTACAACAACTTTCATAGTCCGTATGCTATAATATACGAAAAAAAAGCGAGATACAGGTGACAAAATGATTGAATATAAAAGACTGTTTCATGGAACTGCTTTTACAAGCCGTTCGCGTAAGGAAGTTGATGTTTTGAAGGACCATCTTTTTTGTGTGAATGAAGATGGGATGATAAAAAAGGTGATAGGCCCCGAGCATAGTGAGTATCAGCCACTTTTAGATACGTATCAACATACAAGCAACTATCACCGGTTAACCGAAGGACAGTATTTTTTACCAGGGTTTATTGATTTGCATGTTCATGCACCACAATGGGCTCAAGCGGGGACGGCATTGGATATTCCACTGTATGATTGGTTGAATACATATACATTTCCGATTGAAGCTAAATTTGAGGATATCGATTTTGCGAAAAAGGTGTATAACGAAGTCGTTCAAACGCTGCTTGCGAACGGTACGACTACAGCCCTTTATTTTGCGACCGTACATAAGGAAGCTAGTTTCCTCTTGGCTCAAATTTGTGCTGAAAAAGGTCAGCGTGGTTTAGTCGGAAAAGTGGTGATGGATAATCCTGACCAAACGGAGGATTATTATCGTGACCTTGATACAAAGACAGCACTAACTGAAACAGAGGACTTTATTTTAGCAGTTAGGGAATTAGCAAAATCAACAAAACAGGGAGTATATCCAGTGGTTACTCCTCGTTTTATCCCGAGCTGTACAGATGAAGCACTACAAGGCTTAGGGGAATTAGCAGTGAAATATGATACACATATACAGTCACATTGCAGTGAAAGTGATTGGGAACATGGATATGTCAAGGAACGCTTCGGCAAAAATGATGCGTTTGCACTGAGTGACTTCGGTTTATTACGTGAAAAGTCAGTCATGGCGCATTGTAATTTTTTATCAGACAATGACGCAGATTTATTTGCTGAAAAAGGGACTGCTGTTTGTCATTGCCCTATCTCCAATGCCTATTTTGCTAATAGTGTAATTCCGATTGCACGTCTTCAATCACAAGGAGTAGAAATTGGTTTGGGCTCTGATATTTCGGGAGGTTTTTCACCAAGTCTATTTGATAATATAAAACAGGCTGTGATTTCTTCAAGAATGCTAGAAGATGGAGTGGATTCGACCTTACCGGCGAGTGAGCGAGGAGTTCCTCATTCACGAATCACACTAAATGAAGCCTTCTATTTGGCCACTGCTGGAGGTGGGGAAAGCCTGAGTTTACCTATTGGTCGCCTTGCTGAAAACTATGTGTGGGATGCACAAATCATTGATACAACCGTGGAAACAGCAAAGCTTCCACTTTACGATCCAGAAGAAAAATTACATGATATCTTTCAAAAAATCATCTATCTCGCCCGACCAGAAAATATCCGACAAGTATGGGTGCAAGGGGAGAAAGTCTGGGACAGGGGCCTTGTCCCACTAGATATATAATGGGATCTGCAGCCACAAAACATCGACAAGTGTTGGGAGCTTGTCGGTGTTTTTTTATCTAGAAAAAAGTGAATTTATCACAGGGTAACAAGCATGATGTTTGAAAAGTGGAACAATTTCCTTTAATGTAGTTATATTAATGATTTTTAACTCACATGGGAGGCAATAGGTATGAACATCGTAACACTCGTAGGCAGTTTAAGAAAAGATTCATTTAATATGCAAGTGGCTAAGACTATGCAGGAACGATACAAGGATAAGCTTACTATGCAAATTGCTGATATTGGGGCTTTACCTCATTTTAATCAAGACGATGAGCTAGATCCGCCACAGGCTGTAAAGGATTTCAAAACATCGATTGCTAATGCGGATGCTGTTATTATTATTACACCTGAATACAATTGGTCTGTGCCTGGTGTGTTAAAGAATGCCTTGGATTGGACTTCACGCGGTGAAAAAGTATTGATCGGTAAGAAAGTTATGACACTTGGTGCAACTCCCGGGATGATGGGAACCCTTCGTGCCCAATTGCACTTACGGGATATTTTAGTAGCACCGGGTATACAGGCAGAGATTCTTCCTCCTGGTACAAATGAGATTTTGATCAATTTTGCAAGTCAAAAAATAGACGAACAAACTGGTCAATTGGCTGATGAAACAACACTAAGCTTCCTAGATAGTAAAGTCGAAGCGTTTGTTGATTTTGTGAAGGCGAAGTAGGGGCAGTGGGACAGGTCCACTGTCCCGCCATTTTTTACAGGGGCATGGAACCTTCGTCCCTACGAGAAAGGAGTATAGAAGAATATGAGATTAAGTGTGCTTGATCAAGCGCCAATTACGAAAGGGAACTCTCCAGCGGGTGCGTTAAAGAAGGCGGAAGAACTTGCAATCTTGGCAGATGAATTAGGCTATTATAGGATGTGGATGGCAGAACATCATGGGACGGGTTCATATGCAAGCTCGGCTCCTGAGATTTCTGTAGCACATTTGGCGGCGAAAACAGAGCGCATCCGTATCGGAACGGGTGGAGTGATGATGATGCATTACTCACCATTGAAGCTTACAGAGGTGTTCAAAACACTAAGTTCCTATTCTCCAGGTAGAATTGACTTTGGAGTTGGCCGTGCACCTGGTGGAGATCAATATGCCATCTATGCGTTATCGGAAGGTCGGCAGCCGATGGTAAATAATATGTACGAAAAATTTGAGCTTGCCTTGCAAATGTTGAAAGACGAGGTCCCTGATCATCCGCTCTATAAACATACCATTGCAACACCTTCCCAGGTTGTTTTACCAGAAGCGTGGTTGCTTGGTTCGACTGGAAACAGTGCTGTCATGGCAGGACGGATGGGGGTTGGCTACTCCTTTGCCCAGTTTTTTAACGGGGAAATGACGAAGGATATTCTTGCTTTATATAAACAAGAATTTAAACCAACCGTTTTTATGGAAAAGCCAGAGATCACCGTTTCCTATATGGTAACTGTTGCAGAAACAGAAGAGGAAGCCGAATTTGAAGCATTACCCCATGATATTGCACGTCTTTGGTTAATGAAAGGGAAGCTTGGACAGGTGTTAACACCCGAAGAAGCGCAAAGCTATCCATTAACCGAAGTCGAACAAATGACCATTCAGGAAAACCGGAAAAAGCTTCACTTGGTCGGATCAGCCAAAGCTATTGCTGAAAAACTGCAACAGGAGCAGAAAGAGTACGGCTTTGATGAAGCGATGATTTGCAGCATCCCACATTCACAGGAAAAACGTTTGAATGTATATCGATTGTTAGCTAAAGAATTATTATAAAAGAAGCGTCTGCCCTCTGAAGAAATGAGGTGCAGGCGCTATTTGTATTGATAGGTCTTGTGAACAGCATTCACTTTTAGTTGGACCCAGAATAAAAAACTCATCCAAAATGCAATCTATTAAAGACAAACAGGAGAAGAAAGCGCATTTGAAAGGATGTGAGTCCTTGAAGGACAAGGAGATTGTGGTTGAAGAACTTAATACCTTATTAAGAGGAACGTATATGGGGATTCGTGCTTTTGAGCATCATATTCAAAATCTAGACGAGCCTGAACTGAAGCAAACATTTCAAACGATCCAACAGGAAGCCAAGATGAATGCGCAAAAGTTAGCAGAGCGGATTCAGAATTTACATGGAGTTCCTGCAGAAAGCGAGGGCTTTTCCGGGAAAATCCACAGTACCATGCACAAAATGATGCTTTCCGATGAAACAGAAAAGATTATGAAGGATGCCTTAAAAGGCTTAGAAAAATATGGTGTGGAATACTCAGAAGAACTTGTGAAGGGTGACCTGGATCCAGAAAGTAAAAAAGTTGCCGAAGAAGTAATTGATACAAGTCGTAGACACGCAGAAGTAATTCGAAACATATTAAAGCAATTGTAATGGCGAATGACGAACACACTCATCGAAGTGTGTTTTTTTATGTAAAAAGACAGCCTTATCAGAAGACTGTCTCAGGTATCAAAGGTTCTATTGCTTCAATTGATTCAATTCCTCAATACTATCTTGAACAAGAGTTACAGCTTGACTCATCGCAGCACCACCACCAAAAGCCGCAGTTACACCGATTGTTTCAAGGATTTCCTCTTCGGAACATCCTTGATCCAAGCAGCCTTTTGTGTGATAAATAATACAATATTCATCCTGTGAATAGATGCTAATACCTAGAGCAATCAGTTGTTTTTGCTTTTGAGATAAGACCCCTTCTTTAAAGCATTCCTCAGTAAAAGCGTTATATAGTTCAGCTAGCTTTGGCATTTTTTTTGTAAAGACGCCAACACCGGTTTTATAGTCAAGAAGGGCAGCCTCTGTTGAATTTCTTGCTTCATATTCCATAACTGGGTCACCTCATTTTATTATTTTGCACCTTTTGCGTTAGGATCTACGCTATTGCCTCCATAGTCTGGTACATGGCTTGCATGTTCTTCATGATATCTTGAACCTGAGCCTACTTCACTGTTGCGTTGTTTGTTCTTTTTTTGCTTTGCCATCTCTTTCACCTCTGTGTTTTGTTTGGGACAATGTCCTGTCCCTGTGTCCCAAAGGACCTGGTCGTAAGTATTGTTACCTTGGTTTATGTGAAGTATTCTAGTTTTGCTTCTGGGAAGAATTTTTCCATGTAGGCATATAGATGTTGTTTAATATCTTCTTCTTCGTCTTTTTGATAAATGTATTTTCCGATTCCGTATTTCCCCCATTTATATCTTCTTTTTTCTTCATCCAATTCTAATTTGGTCATGGGGTAGTTTTTTTCAATTACTCTTTTGGCCGGTTTTGTAAAGCGGTGTTGGATGAATTCAAAGGTTAAGTCCTTTTTTGCTTCCGGTGGCAGCTCAGCCTCTAATCGTTCAAACATTTTGTAGTACCCTTCTTCCCATCCTTCATGAAGATAAATAGGGGCTACGATAAATCCAAGAGGGTAACCGGCTCTTGCGACTTTACCTGCTGCTTCAATTCTTTTTTCTAAAGGGGATGTCCCAGGCTCGAAATTTTTCACGATATAATCCGCATTTACACTGAAACGAAATCTTGTTTTACCATTGTGTTTGGCATCAAGTAAGTGATCCACATGATGGAATTTCGTTACAAATCTTAATTTACCAAACTCAGATGTGCCGAAGTGCTCGATCGCGCGTTTTAGGGTATGCGTTAAATGGTCAATCCCCACAATGTCTGATGTACAGGATGCCTCAAATCTCGTGATTTCAGGAGCGCGTTCTTTCATATATTGATCAGCCGCATCAAGAATGTCATCGACATTTACATATGTACGAATGTATGGCTTTGTTCCCATCGTTGTTTGCAAGTAACAATAATGACAATGGCCCATGCATCCCGTAGCAAAGGGGATGGCGTACTCTGCTGAAGGCTTTGACGTATCAAATTTAAGCGTCTTTCGAATTCCGACAACAAGTGTTGATTTCGCAACCCGATATTTTTGAAAGTCATTATCACCTGGTAAGTTTCTAACCTGGTTATGGGAAGTTGTATACCGAATTTCCACATCCATCTTTTCAAACTTTTCAAGAAGTTGTTTTCCTAACGGGTAATCTAATGCTTTTGGTTCAAAATAGATGAGTTTTGGATTAAATGGCTTCATTCCAATGTCCCCTCTGAAAGCTCACCATAGTAATACTCATAGGCTTGGTTTGCTTCTTCTTCTGTTGAATAAACAGCGACCTCATCCGATAACGGATAATACGTTTCATACAAAAATAGCGCTAACTCATTCGGCCTCTCAGGGTGATTCACCACAGCTGCAGCCTGTATATTGGCTACATCCTGAGTATGGGGATTGCGATAAAATACATAGACAACATCTCCCGGTTGATACATGTAACATCACCTTTTCAATTTTTATCAAAGCGTAAAGATCGTTTTTCTCATTTTTTCATTTCTTCCTTGAAGTTATGTCTACTTGTTTATGGAAAATTGGGTTCCATGTATGTTAAAACGTTATTTTGAAAATAATACCAGTAGTAACTATGATAATTTGAGGTGAATAGGTGTGATTGCATTAAATTCGGTAATAGAGGGGAAAAAGGCTAATTTTGGTGCTGTTCGCGATATTTTTGATTCGCACGGTTGCAGTTTTTGCAGTAATTTTGAATATGACCAAGGGAAATTCGATGCCGTGTTAAATCGTGAAAATGGTGAAACGATTTATTTGCGTGTTCCTTTTTTCGTTGTTGACGGAGTGCTGGATCATTCAAGTGCTCACATTCAATTTGGGACGCCGTATGTGATAAAGCATATCGTGAATTACGGGTTAGACTATGACCAAAACTCTTTTGTTACAGCAACTACTGGACTCGATCAATTCCAAACACCACTTGATAAGGACGGACAAATATCAGATAAAAGCCGATGGGAACAAGCTGGTGTTGAAGTGGTAGAACGTATTTACAACTCGATGAGAGACTTAGTATCGTAAAATGGGACGAAGCTTTTTCGTCCCATTTATTACTTCAAATAAAATGAAGAGCCATCAATGATTTCTACGTCACCCCTCATTTTGATTTCTTCCATTAGTTTAAAAAGGGCTGCGTCTTTTTGCTTAGCTTCAATCATACAGTCAATTTGTGGAACGCTTCCTTTTATTTCGTGTAAAAATGTAAAAAACATCTCGATATCCACATAGTCTGAATGATGACGAAAGGTTTCTTTGCTTTTTGGACTTGAAATATGCATTTTGATTGGAAGTGGGGATTGCTTCCATGTTTGGACCACTCGATCCCACTGATTTTCCCAATTTGGGTTTTGGTGATGGGCTAGGTGGTGGTGATAATCAAAAACAAGTGGAATATTTAATTTTTCACACAGGTAAAGTGTATCTTCCATGGTAAAGGATGTATCATCATTTTCAAGCATGATCATGTTTTGAATTTTTGCCGGGACGTCCATCCAATTTGTAACGAACCGTTCGAGTGAAACATCCGTTTCTTTATAATTGCCACCGACATGCATTACGCAGCGATGGGTAGGCTGAATCCCCATTGCTTTCAATAGAAGATAATGAAGCTTTAAGGTATGTATTGAGTTTTTTAAAATTTCAACTTTAGGTGAGTTAATCAGAACAAAGTGATCCGGATGAAAATCAATCCGAATTCCATGTTCGTTCGCAAAATCTCCAATTTCGCGAAGACTCGATTTTAGTGGTTTGATATAATTCCAGTCCAGAAGCTCTTCATGATTGGCTAATGGGATGAGACGCGAGGTTAGCCGGTAAAAATGAATCTCAGATGCAGCATTATGCTTCAACAGTCGTAACGTATTGTGTAGATTTGTTAGAGCAATCCTTTCCAACTTATGAATCGCTGCTTCACGATCTTCAATTTTTTGAAATTGAGCGAATGTCATTGTTTTTGAAGGGGAAGCATTCTTTAGTTCCATACTCATTGCCACATATCCAAGCCGGACCATTGTCACCGGAACTCACCTCACTTATTTTTCATTCAATCCTAGGACAGTGGACCTGTCCCTTCGTCCTTACCACTCGACCGTTGAACTAGATATTCGTTTTACTCCTCTAATGGACGAGATGTCTTCGATAAGTCTGTGCATGGCCAGGTTTTTTTGCTTTGCTTCAATCATGATATCGAAGTCTTGATTGAGGTCTTTGGCCATTTTTAAAAATGGCATGATAAAGTCTAAGGACACAAAATCGGCATGGGAACGATAGGCTTTATCTGATTTTGGTGATGAAATATGAACTTTTGGTACTGTTGGTTTGTGGTCCCATGTTCGAAAAATACGCGCTAAAAAGAGTGTAAGATCGACTCCTTCGCTGTTTGCCATATGGTGATGGTAATCAAGAATCATCGGAATGCTTTCTTGTTCGCAGACGATAAGTGTTTCCTCCACATTGTACGTCTTATCATCATTTTCAAGTGTCATTTGTTTTTTGATTTCAATAGGTAGTTTCTTAAGGTTTTGATGGAATCGCAGGAGCGATGTTTCTTTGTCTCCATAGGCGCCACCAATATGTATATTTAGGATTCCTTGTTCAAGCGCATTCAGTGCTTTCAGCATTTTAAAATGAAATTTCATATCCATTACAGCATTGATCGTCACTTCTTCTCTTGGACTCGTGAAAAGAGTGAATTGATTCGGGTGAAAGCTCACTCTCATCTTATATTGATGAATGAGTTGTCCAAGCTCTTCCCATTCATTTTTGAAGGGAGTTATAAAGTCCCACAATACTTCTGGATGAGTGGCTAAGGGAACGAGTGAGCTTGAAAGCCGATAGACTTCAATTTCATGTGCAATATTATAGTGGAGAATCCTTTTAGTATGAACTAAATTCTGTGCGGTAACGAATTTAAGCTTTTCCATTCGCTCCTCTTTGGGGAGTGCGGCATACCGTGTAAAGGTTAATGATTTAGACGGACTTGCATCCCACAAGCCTAATGCATTCGCAACATAACCAAATCGAATTCGCATGTTTACCCTCATTTGTGACGAGAGTCAGTCTCCGCGTCTCATTTTTTATTTGTTCTCAGGAAAAAGGACCTGTCCCTCTTACCGATTGTTTTGTTATATTTAATGTAAGGAGAATAAGCTGTTATTATACAGATTTTTTTGGGGAGATGATGGGGATCGAAAAGTATTTTCGGACTTTTGGGGTGTTGGCTTTGATTGGGTGTTTGGTTTTAAATATTATTTTATTATCAAAGGTAAATCAGCTAGAGGAGCAAGTGAGGTATCTTTCTGGTTCACAGCAAGACATTTCTTATCGAATCGATGATCAAGCAAGTCAGGTGTACAATACATTAGAAGAATTTAAAAATGAACAGAGTTGGATGGGTAGGATAAGCATGCAGTTCGATCATAAAGGGGTAAATGATGGTGAAGCTTTTGCCACTTTTAAGTGGCAGGTGAAGGAACTTCAAAAGGATTCAGATGTAAAGTTTCATTATTCTTTTGCGGATAGTGAGGAGTATGCAACGATTACCCCTGATGAGCTTAAAAACGGACTTTTTCAAGCGAAGGTGCCATTTGACTTTAAAAAAGAGCCTCAATGGAGAGTTGGTCTAATTACTACTGACTCCTACCACACTGAAGAGGTATCTGAAAAAGAAGCAATTGACGGACTCCAGGATACAATTACCTTTTATGTCACTGTTTCTACTGACGATATGGTAAAAAGCAGTGAAATCCAACAAGAATTTTTAGAGGATATAAAAACTAGTTATTATGGAACGATCCACACCGATGTTCATCTTTTTAAGTCAAAATTAGATATAACATTGACAAATTACGTGATGGATGGAGAAACGATGTACGTGGAAAAGGCAATCCTTCAAAAATATAAAGGAAACACATTAATCGGAGAAGAAGAACTTCAAGGGATAGAGGAAAACTCCTCAAGCATGGAGCGCTATTTCCACCTCAGTCAGGTTGATCAATACGAAGATATTAAACTAGTGATGAAAGTCATTTATAACAATGGGGATACCTTTGAAAAAGAAATCTATTAATGGGATGGAGGGACAAGTTCACTGTCCCCGTATCCCACGGGAATGGAGACAAGATAGATGCCATTAGAGATTGTTCGGAATGATATTACACAAATGAAGGTGGATGTGATTGTGAATGCTGCAAACACTGAGCTGAAAATGGGTGGTGGTGTGTGCGGCGCTATTTTTCGGGCTGCAGGCGTTGACGAACTCCAAGCTGCATGTGATGAAATCGGCAGCTGCCAGGTCGGACAAGCAGTCATCACCGATGCTTTTCATCTTCCAGCTAAATTCATCATACATACACCTGGGCCGATTTGGCAGGATGGGTCACAGAATGAGGCGAAGCTTTTACAATCTTCCTACTCTCATTCATTAGAACTAGCAAAGCTCCATCAATGCGAGTCTATTGCTTTTCCGCTCATATCAACTGGAATCTATGGGTTTCCAAAAGAGGATGCCTTACAAATTGCAGTTTCGACGATTGGTTCATTTTTAATGGAACACGATATGCTTGTTTATCTGGTAGTTTTTGACAAATCATCCTTTGGTATGAGCAAGAAGTTGTTTACCTCGATTCATGAATATATTGACGAGCATTATGTAGATGAATTTGAAACAACATTCAGTCGTGTTAGAAACATCGAACATTATTCTGCAGAACCGATACAGGACGTGCAAGAGAAGCTCTACGATATCGATGATAACAATCAAGTCCAAAGTCATTTAATACAACTAGTCAACCAATTAGATGAATCATTTTCAGAAAGACTTTTTCGTTTAATTGATGAAAGAGGTATGACCGATGTAGAGACGTACAAACGAGCAAATATTGATCGTCGATTGTTCTCGAAAATCCGCAATGAAGCAGACTACACCCCTAAGAAGAAGACAGCAATTGCCTTTGCTATTGCCTTACAATTAAATATCGATGACACCATGCATTTATTGTCCTCAGCTGGTTACACATTAACTCCTAGCAGCAAATTTGATGTCATCATTGAATTTTTTATCAATCGAGCAAATTACAATATTCATGAAATCAATGAAGCTTTATTTATGTTCGACCAGCCCTTATTAGGAGCTTAAAAATGTCGCTTTTGAAGCGACCAACTGTATTGGAAATCTTGTTATCCTACTCTTGTAAAGAAAAATCGAACGGAGGATAACGAGATGAAAACAGAATTAGTATTTATTTTAGATAAGAGTGGATCAATGTCGGGTCTTGAAGCAGACACGATTGGCGGTTACAATTCAATGCTTAAGAAACAAAAGAAGGCAGAAGGGAAAGCCTGTGTTACTACCGTTTTATTTAATCACCATTATGAACTTTTGCATGACCGCATCAACGTAAAGGGGATTTCACCCATGACTGAAAAGGATTATGAGGTTAGTGGAACGACTGCCTTATTAGATGCAATCGGTTTTACGATTCAAAAAATAAACAATGTCCAAAAACACACCAGCAAAGAGGAACGAGCTGAAAAAGTTCTATTCGTTATTACGACAGATGGTATGGAAAATGCGAGCCGTGAATTTACATCAGAAAAAATTAAAAAAATGGTGCAATTTCAAAAAGAGAAATATGGTTGGGAATTTATGTTTTTAGGTGCAAATATTGATGCTGTTTCAACCGCAGCGGAGTTTGGAATTGATGAGGACTTTGCGGTGGATTACCACGCTGACGAACAAGGAACACAGTTAAACTATCAAATGGTCAGTGAGGCTGTTATAAATTTGCGCAGTGGAAAGAAAATTGATCGAAGCTGGAAGGAAGAAATCGAGCGGGACTATAAGCAACGTTCTTGAACGGATATAAAAAGCGCCTGATTCAAAGGTCAGGCGCCTGCAGCATCCACGGTAGAAGCCATCATGTCTTATTTACAAGGACTTTGATTTTTCGGTCTGCATATCTGATAAACAGATAACCGAGGAAGAAGGTTAGAAAACTCAATAAGGAATCAAGTACCGTATGTTCAGCTTTTACAACGCCAATTAATTTCAGGACGATATCATAGACAATATACGCAATATTGATCAAAAGAAACCAACTATTCCTTGCGTTTACAATACTCAAAATAGCAAGGACACTTGCAAAAATAAGAGCCGTAATTGTAGTAATTGCAGAACTACCACGATATAAATGCTCAATCCATTCAACGTGGTAGGTCCTCATATTTAAGACGGCATGGAGCAAAAAATGCAGAGGTATAAAAATCCCGTAAAAAGATAAAAGCAACGAACCAAAGTGGATCCATTTCTTTTTTATATGAATCCACCATATTCTTGCTACAGGAAAGTAAATGAATAAACCAATAATTGTATACCAGGGGTTCCACCAATAGGTTTTAAAAATTCCCCATTTGGTAAAAAGGAGTTCAATAAGTGTAAAAAACAAT
The DNA here is from genome assembly GCF_036965045.1 of Bacillus sp. JJ1533. NCBI lineage: Bacteria > Bacillati > Bacillota > Bacilli > Caryophanales > Bacillaceae > Bacillus > Bacillus sp. JJ1533. Next base: position 27,764 of record NZ_JBALOV010000026.1, read on the forward strand.
GCTAACGGGAGGCTCCAGTACCACCTACACCTCATCAAGACGAATAAAACAGCAAAAGAAGGAAGTACAAGCCCGTTCACCATTGCACCTAAATGTGAATCTAACTCATCATGTAACAAACCAAGTTTATAAACATAAGCTTTCGCCCAAAGATAGACGAAGTAATCGAATAAAAGGGTTACTCCTGCAACGGTAAAATAAAGGATAAATAACCGAAAGTTTTTTACCTTCCGATACGAAATCCAAAGAACGATTAATCCAATTAAAAATAAAGTTAAATATGCCCAAGTTCCAAGCACTCAAAATATACCTCCGCCTTGCTTAATTATAGGTATTTTTACCTATTTTTGTAATTCTAATACTTTGATAAAACCAAAAATACCATATAAACATGTATTTTATGCTAAAATTAAAAATGGATACAACATACTAAAAAGTAAGAATATGGGGAAATTTTTAGGGGGAAGTAATGAAAACCTGGACCTGGATCATGATTTTTCTACTACTAATAGGTGGCTCAATCGGCCTTATGTTTGGCGTTTATAAAATGTTCGATAGTGGTGATTCGCAAAAAGCAGCCTCTTCATCAAACCAAGCATCCAATAAAGCGGAGGAGTTTGAGGAGCAGACCAAGAAAATTGGTGGTGTCACCTTTGATTTGAATTTAGGTCAAGCACCGCAAGAGAGTGAAGTCATAGCAGCGATGCACCATATGACTCATCAAAAGGTGAAAGCCCATAAAAAATGGGGTGCTAAACCAATGATACCAGACACCATCAACGAAATTTATGAGGTCGTATCAAAAAGTGACTTTACTAGAAAAGAAGATCTTTTGGCCATTTTGGAACGATGGAAAAATGGAGATTTCAGTCAAGCCGATGATGACCATAATTATTTTTGGAACTATCAAAACGGAAATACCGGAGAAGCATATGGCCTAATGAGTGAGGCTGAAGAAAGAAGATTTATTTTAGAAAATTTTGGTGAAGAGTTTTTGCCTGAATAAAGGTTAGTCCAATAGGAACTAGCCTTTTTTTATGGAAAATTAGTCCTTTTTTCCCTCTCGTTTTTCTTCAAAAGCGTTCTTTTGAATCAATGAAGGGAGTGTGGCCTTCCGTTATAATGAGGAGGCGGAATATTCAAAAAAAAGGTGGTGTACCTAGTAATCTGCAAAAGTTTCATTCTGCCAAAGGTCATCGTACTATTTCTACCTAATTTCAAATAAGGATCTTGAAACTGATTCCATCCATTATCTACATATTAGAAATGAGGGATGATTTTGAAGTTATTTTCAAAGCTATTGTCAGTTTTCCTTATTGCGGTTATGTTTTATTCTCTTTTAGCAATTGGAGTATTCGCTGCTCCTGAACAAGACGTATCCTCAAACAACAATCTGCGCGTATTAATTCAACCACTCAATAAAAATGACAAATCAAAATTAAAGTCTGTATATGGGGCACGATGGGATTTTGAATCAAAGGGCTTCACTACAACCGTAAATGAACAACAATACAATGCTCTATTAAAAAATAAAAATGTGAAAATATCACTTGTTGGTACAGCCTCGATTGCTGCAAAACCAAAAGCAGGTGGAGAAGTAGTTCCTTCAGACCGTACTCCATGGGGAATTGAAGCCATTTATAATGATCCTCAAATTGCAGCTGCAGATGGTGGGGACAATATTAGGGTAGCAGTCTTGGATACTGGAACCAATATTAATCATTCTGATTTACAAGCTAATGTTGAGCAATGTAAGGATTTTAGTCAAAATAAATCTCCATTAATCAATGGCTCATGCACCGATAAGAACGGCCATGGAACACATGTAGCGGGAACTGTATTAGCAAATGGCGGCAATGGAAATGGTATTTATGGGGTTGCACCAGATGCAAAGCTTTGGGCATATCGTGTATTAGGAAGCAGTGGCTTCGGCTATTCCGATGATATTGCTGCTGCCATCCGCCATGCAGCAGACGAAGGTAAGAAATTTGGAGTGAAAGTCGTCATCTCTATGTCATTAGGGTCAAGTTCAAAGGATTCCTTAATTGCGGATGCTGTAACATATGCTGTTAATAACGGGGCTTTAGTAGTTGCAGCGGCAGGTAATGAGGGTCCTGCACCGAACACGATTGGGTTCCCTGGTGGACTTCATGATGCAATTGCAGTAGCTGCCTTAGAGAATGTGCTGCAAAATGGTTCATACCGCATAGCTGATTTTTCTTCAAGAGGTAATCCATCGACTGCTGGTGATTTTGTGATTGGCGAAAGAGATGTGGAATTATCAGCACCTGGTCGTGCAATAGAATCTACATGGAGTGATGGAACGTATAATACAATTAGTGGTACATCAATGGCGACTCCTCATATATCAGGTTTAGCAGCAAAAATTTGGGCAGAAAACCCAAGTATGACAAACCACCAATTAAGAACTGAGTTACAAAATCGAGCGAAAAGTAATGATATTACGGTGGGACAATATGCCGAGACGGGTGACGACATAGCTTCTGGATTTGGTTTTCCATTGGTTAAGTAAATAAAAACGGCTAAAATGAATTTTGATCATTTTAGCCGTTTTTCTATTCGTTTCCCTCTTCTCCAATTTTATCGAGAAGGGAAATGGTATTGACTAGGTGGTTATTAAAAATTTGTTTTGCCACTGAAAGCAGCTCAACAATCATTGGATCTCTGAGAGAGTAGATGACCCGATTGCCATCCTTTGTGCCATACACAACATTTTTAGCACGTAGTACAGTTAGTTGCTGGGACACGGCTGACCCTTCGCTGCCGATTAGGGTTTGAATTTCATTCACATTTTTATCACCCTCAGCAAGAAGCTCTAAGATTCGAATCCGTAATGGATGTGCAAGGGCCTTAAAAAAGTCAGCCTTAAATTGCTGCATTTCTAAATTCACTACCTTACCTCACTTTCAACATTAACTAAGGGAAACACTTTTCTTGTTGACTACTTTTTCTTCGACTCCGGATAAAACCTGACACTCTTTAAAGGCAAAATGTCTACAGCCCAAACATTTATTATGATGAATCTGCGTAAGTGCAAAATCAATCGCATCACCAGTATGTTCAAAGAAATTTTCTTCCCCAATGAGCTCATATAGACCCGTTTTTTGAAGGACGCTCATAGGCTGTGGTTTAATTCCTGAGATTAACACAATCCCATGCTTTGAAAAATCCTTTACAATACTAGCTAGTCTGGCTTCTCCTGTTGTATCCATAAATGGGACTCTACCAAGACGCAAGAGAAGAACTTTAGGCTTGTAATAGATTGATTTCATAATTTGTTGCTCAAAAGCCTGTGCTGCTCCGAAAAATAAAGGTCCCTCCACATTATAAATACTAATTTGCGGACAATCATGTGAATCGGTGACAATGCGAGTATCCATTTTTTCATTCTTTGTTTCCGGGTTCGGTAACGCTTTTTCTGTCACTATTATATCACTCATTCGCTTAGTAAAAAGAACAACTGCTAAAATTAGCCCCACTTGGACTGCAACGGTTAAATTCATAAAGACCGTTAATAAAAAGGTGACAATCAAGACAAGTGAGTCTCCGGTTCTTGTTTGTAAAACATGATAAAAGACGCGACGTTCACTCATGTTCCACGCAACAAGCATAATAATCGGTGCCATACTCGCTAACGGAATTTTTGAAGCATAGGGAGCAAATAAAAGTAAGACAAGTAGAACAACGACACCGTGGATGACACCGGAAAAAGGTGACACAGCCCCTGTTTTAATATTGGTTGCTGTTCTTGCAATAGCACCTGTCGCCGGGATACCACCAAACAAAGGAGTCACCATATTCGCAAGGCCCTGACCGACTAATTCCCGGTTACTATTATGCTTGCTGTTCGTCATTCCATCCGCGACAACAGCTGAAAGAAGCGACTCAATGGCCCCTAACATCGCGATCACAAATGCTGGTTGAATCAATTGTTTTATTCGCTCAAATGTTATATCAGGAAATTGAAAACTTGGCAGTTTACTAGGAATGTCTCCAAAGGTTGAGCCTATTGTGGCTACCTGGGTTGGATAAAAGATTGCCGCAATTCCTGTCGATAATAGTAAAGCAATTAATGAGCCAGGTACTTTAGGAAAAAGCTTTGGTGTTAATAGCAGTACCACTAAACAAATAGAAGCAGTTAAAAGGCTATAAAGATTGATCTCATGAAGATGGAGGACAATTTCTCTCATATTATCCAAAAATAATTCATGCTTCTCAATCTGATCAAGACCAAGAAAGTTTGGTACTTGCCCGACAAATATAATGATGGCAATACCGGATGTAAAACCGATCGTAACGGGACGGGGAATAAATTTGATTAAAGAGCCCAGTTTAAAAATTCCCATCAAGAAAAGGATGATCCCCGCCATAAAACCTGCAATTAATAGATTTTCAAATCCATAGGTTGCAACAATCCCAAATAAAATCGGAATAAAGGCACCAGTGGGTCCCCCGATTTGGTATTTGGAGCCTCCAAAGAGTGAAATAAGAATACCCGCAATGATGGTCGTATAGATCCCATATTCAGGTTTGACGCCTGAAGCAATCGCGAATGCCATTCCAAGAGGAATGGCAATAATCCCAACAACGACGCCAGAAATAAGATCCTTTTGAAAAGATTGAACCGAATACCCTTTAAATCTCCCTGAAAAAGCCCACTTTTGTAGCATTTTTATCCTTCCTTCTAAATAATAGAATATCTGATTATTTGAATATACATATATAAAATTTACTCCTATTAATCTATAAAGTCAAAAAAAAAATTTGTGGTAACTAAAAAAGGCCTGCCTAGAAACCAGGCAGGCCTTAAGATAAATTGTTATTTTAAAAAATAAATAAGTTTTATTAACTATATAAAAGCCATGTAAATAAATTTTAAATCAATATTGCAATATAATATATAAGTGTGTATAATAGCTCAAGTGGTCATAAAAAAAATACTTCGACAAAAACCTACAAAAACTCTTGCAATACATTTACAAACTTGTTATAATGTTCACATAATTACTTTTCAAATACGTGCGGGTGTAGTTTAATGGTAAAACCTCAGCC
>NZ_JBALOV010000026.1:32978-54142 GCF_036965045.1 Bacillus sp. JJ1533
TGCGGGTGTAGTTTAATGGTAAAACCTCAGCCTTCCAAGCTGATGTCGTGAGTTCGATTCTCATCACCCGCTCCATACATACATAACGCAGTGTTTCGTTTCTTAGATAAACGAGGTGTTGCGTTTTTTCCTTTTTATAAACCTTTTTATTCAATGATAAAAGACTGTACTGACCCACCGTGTACCTGTGTAAACATGGCACCAAGTGACGCAATCAATTTTTCACAACTCTCAATTGGCATAGAAGGCTTGAGATATACAATTTGAATCGCATTTTTCGTATCAACGGTGACAGCCGTTCTCTCGGAATCCACATAAGGGCTACCAAACGCTCCTGTACCATCACTGGATAGAATTTTGTTTTTCATCGAGATGACTCTTCCATTTATCCCCATGTACTCATCTGCTGGTTCGCCGACTCGAATCTCAATATTTCCGTTGATGTTATCCGCATCATAAATCCCAATTGGGATCTCATATTGAATGGAGAAGAAATTATTTAAGTCAGCTGCTGAATGAATCGAATTCAAAAAATTTTGCTTTTGGACCCGACGATAGATGGCTTCAACAGATGGACGGTAGCGATTAGGGTCAGTTCCAACCTTTTTAAAAATGTCTCTCCACTCGGCTATCCCTTTAACCTCTGTCACAGGCTTGTCCTCTAAATCAAAAAAGAGCGACTCCTGAAAGGTTTGTAATCTGCCTCGAATCATTTGTGGAGAATCCCCGACTTCGATATGATCGTATTGAATAATTCCAACCTTGAAATCGGGGACAAGTTCCTTTAAGTATGGCGAAATTCGAATTTCCATCATTTATCCCTCCAAAAATTATTGTAAATAGTGTACCATAAATCCTAGTGAATCGATAAACGGAACGGCTTATGAATGGAAGAAAGGAGGTTTTGAGACTTGGATATTTTACAGTTTCAGCAGGAATTAATCGATTTTAGCAAAACGATAGGAATCGATAAAATTGGTTTTGCAAGTGCTTCCCCTTTTGATGAGTTAAAATCACGACTGTTGCGGCAACAGGAGTTAGGCTACCAGTCAGGATTTGAGCCAAAGGATATTGAAAAAAGAACAAATCCAGACTTGCTTCTACCTGGTGCAAAGTCAATTATTGCAATCGCGTTGGCTTACCCTGCAAAGCTCAAGGATGCACCGAGAAGTACCCGAAATGAACGCCGAGGAATGTTTGCCCGTGCTTCTTGGGGAGAGGATTATCACCATGTTTTGCGGGACCGGCTACAAAAGCTAGAAACTTTTATTTTAGAAAAAATGCCCGATGCTAAGCTACAATCAATGGTGGATACAGGTGAATTATCGGATCGGGCAGTAGCAGAGAGAGCGGGTATTGGCTGGAGCGGAAAAAACTGTGCGATCATTACACCTGAATTTGGATCATATGTTTATTTAGGGGAAATGATCACAAATATACCATTTGCTCCTGACACGCCAATTGAGGATCAATGTGGTTCATGCCGTGCATGTCTGGATGCTTGTCCAACGGGAGCATTGGTGCAGGGCGGACAAATAAATGCTCAGCGATGTGTTAGCTTTTTAACGCAAACAAAGGACTTTCTACCTGATGAATTCCGTACGAAAATTGGTAACAGACTCTATGGCTGTGATTCCTGTCAGACGGCCTGTCCGAAGAATAAAGGAATTGACTTTCATTTCCATGAAGAAATGGAGCCAAATCCAGAGGTTGTGAAGCCTCTATTAAAACCAATTTTATCGATTAGCAATCGTGAATTTAAAGAGACCTTTGGTCCGTTATCTGGTTCTTGGAGAGGCAAGAAGCCCATCCAGCGAAATGCGATTGTCGCATTAGCCCATTTTAAAGACAGCAGTGCCATTCCTGAGCTGAAGAAAGTGTTAAAAGAGGATCCTCGGCCAGTTCTTCGCGGAACGGCTGCGTGGGCCCTTGGAAAAATAGGCGACGAAAGTGCAGTAGAGATTTTACAAGAAGCGAGCTTAAAAGAAAAGGACGAGCAGGTCTTAGAAGAAATCGAAAAAGGATTAAATATGTTAAGTCATTAAAAAGGATGCGAAGATGCATCCTTTTTTTGATGCGAGTTTTGGTGGGACGCGGGAATTGGACGCAAGTCCCGAGAAATTTGAAGTTCATGTCCAAATGAAGCAGTGATTCTGCCACAAGTCCCGAGAAATCTGAAGTGTGTGTCCAAATGAGGTAGTGAATCTGACACAAGTTCAGAAAAATCCGGAGTCCGTGTCCAAATGAGTGCCTGATTCTGACACAAGTTCCAAAAAAAATGTGGGCATTGTCCAAATGAAGCGTTGATTCTGACACAAGTCTCAAAAAAACCGGTGACCTTGTCCAAATGAAGTAATGATTCTGACAAAAATCCCACAAATAACCAAAGTCATGTCCGAATGCAACCATCCTTCAAACATAACCCCCAAAAAACACGATACTCTGTCAAAATGATTCCTATTTACAAAAAAATCTACCTTATAACTTAGCCATTTACATAACAAATAAAATATTTCCCCCCCTCTCTTCATATGGTGTAATAATCACAGCTTGAAGGTGGTGTTGGTTTATGAAAGAAGCTTTGGCAAAGGTGATGGAGGCAAAAGCACAATTACTGGTTGGTAATACACGAGCAGAAACATCAGTGAAATTACCAGATAAAGACCTTGAGATCCTTCAGCGGAAAAAAGAACTTTTCAGAAAACGTTCAGCGGAAATTGTCAAATGCCATACAAACGGACAAATCATCAGTAAAAACGAAGTGGATGGAAAAGTGCAACTAAATTATCACGTCCATTATCAATATTTAATTCGTCAAAATAAAAACCTGTACATCGAGGAGCATTGCGAAGAAAGAAAGGCCGTCTTTACTTTGAATAAATTATTAAGTGATGAAGAAGTTCCAAAGGAAACCGATACCTTTTATGAAACAATGGACCGGGAAGTTCCGGAGGATGAAATTAGAAATTTCACATACAACCGGCTTGCTGCCGTTCAATACGCTGAGCGTTGGTGGAATGACTACAATCCTAAATATAAAAAGTTCACAGACAATTGTACGAACTTTATTTCACAATGTCTTCATGCCGGCGGTGCTCCGATGTATGGCTATCCGAATCGCAGTAAAGGCTGGTGGATGCAAAATAACAATTGGAGCTATAGTTGGTCTGTAGCTAATTCTTTAAGGTGGTATTTGAGTGGGTCAAAAAGAGGTCTCCAGGCAAAAGAGGTATCTTCTCCTAAGGAGCTTATACTGGGAGACATCATTTGCTATGACTTTGAGGGAGATGGTCGCTTTAATCACAATACCATCGTAGTGGCAAAGGACATTGAAGGCAATCCACTTGTTAACGCTCAGTCGCAAAACAGCCGGATGAGGTATTGGTCATATTACGATTCTACTGCATATACACCTAATATCAAATACAAGTTTTTTCACATCATCAATAACTAAGTTTCTATTTTTGGTATAATAACGTTTGAGGTGAAAGAAAGTGGGACTTCATGTCGTATTATACCAACCAGAGCTCCCTGCAAATACAGGGAATATCGCACGAACATGTGCAGCAACAAATACAACCTTACATTTAATTCGGCCACTTGGCTTTTCAGCTGATAACAAAATGCTTAAACGTGCGGGATTAGATTATTGGGAATATGTAAAAATGCATGTTCATGACTCGTTAGAGGAACTTTCTGAAAAATATAAGGATGGGGAGTTTTATTTCATGACGAAATTCGGGAAAAAACAGCACTCATCCATGGATTATAGTGATTTACAAAAAGACTATTTCTTCATCTTTGGAAGAGAGACAACCGGACTACCTCAAGAGCTAATCGAAAAGAATATGGACCGGGCTTTACGTCTTCCAATGACAGAAAAAGTTCGTTCCCTAAACCTATCAAATACAGCAGCAGTCCTTGTATATGAAGTGTTAAGACAACAAAATTACCCAGGACTTTCGTAAATAAAAATGACCTCTACCGGTGGTAAAGGTCATTTTTTCGTTCTTATTTTTTGTTTACACTTGGCTTATCCTCATATGCAGATGTAAAAATGGCTGTCAAGAATGCAATTGTAACCCCTATGATTAGAAGTAATTTCATGTGTTGTTCCTCCTTTATGTATGAAGTAAACGATTAAGTATCCTAAAAAACACATCTACGTGTATTATAACCCAATTTTTATTTTGTGTGAATGTTATCTATGGACAAATTGTAAACATTTTCGAACCTTTTCAATATTAGGCACATACACTACAAGGTAACCCTTTAACATGGTATTCCCCTATTTTTGTAAAACGATTTTTCATTTTGTCCAACAAGAAAAACACGGGTTATTTTTTAACAATTCAGAATTGGACATGTTGAAATTTGTAAGATTAAAGCATGTTAAAGGACATCCTCGCATACATTTTATTAAACCGTGCAAATGACATCAAAGATGGAGGAGGCCCCTAATTAATGGATATCTTAAAAAAGATAGAACAGTTTCGTGAAGAGGAACAGCGTTTGAAGTGGGAAGGAACCTTCGCTGAATATTTAGAAATCCTAAAGGAAAAGCCATGGGTTGCTCAGTCTGCTCATTCAAGAGTATATAATATGATCAAAGATGCTGGTGTTGAAGAAGTAGAAGGAAAGCGTACGTATAAGTTTTTTGACCACCAATTGTTTGGTCTTGAGGAGGCACTTGAGCGCTTAGTAGAAGAATATTTTCATCCAGCTGCAAAACGACTTGATGTACGAAAGCGTATTTTATTATTAATGGGTCCTGTTAGTGGTGGTAAATCAACACTTGTATCGATGTTAAAAAGAGGATTAGAAACGTATTCACATACAGAAGGAGGCGCAGTTTATGCGATTAAAGGGTGTCCGATGCATGAAGACCCATTACACCTTATTCCACATCATTTAAGAGATGACTTTTTTGAGGAGTATGGGGTTCGTATCGAAGGTAATTTGTCTCCGCTAAATATGATGAGGTTGCAGGAAGAATATGGAGGCAGAATTGAAGATGTAAGGGTTGAGCGAATTTTCTTCTCCGAGGATAAGCGTGTCGGAATTGGAACCTTTAGTCCTTCAGATCCAAAATCTCAGGACATTGCTGATTTAACAGGAAGCATCGACTTTTCAACGATTGCCGAGTTTGGTTCAGAATCTGACCCACGTGCCTACCGGTTCGATGGAGAATTAAATAAAGCAAACCGAGGAATGATGGAATTCCAGGAGATGTTAAAATGTGATGAAAAATTCCTCTGGCATTTACTATCTTTAACGCAAGAGGGTAATTTTAAAGCAGGTAGATTTGCATTAATTTCAGCAGATGAGCTGATTGTTGCTCACACAAACGAAACAGAGTATCGTTCCTTTATTGCGAATAAGAAAAATGAAGCGTTACATTCACGTATTATCGTGATGCCTGTTCCATATAATCTGCGCGTTTCTGAAGAAGAGCGAATTTATGCGAAGATGATTAAAGAAAGTGATGTCCGCGATGTTCATATAGCACCACATACGTTTAGAGTAGCGGCAATGTTTACGATTTTAACAAGGCTAAAAGCTCCTAAAAAGGCCGATGTCGATATTATTAAAAAGATGAGACTTTATGATGGGGAAAGTGTAGAAGGCTTTAATGCAATCGATGTGGAGGAACTTCGAAAGGAATATCAAGATGAGGGGATGAGTGGAATTGACCCGCGTTATGTCATTAACCGGATTTCCTCCACCATCATTCGAAAGGAAAATCCATCGATAAATGCGTTAGATGTATTACGTTCTTTAAAGGATGGGCTCGAGCATCATCCGTCAATTTCGAATGAAGACCGCGAAAGGTATTTGAACTTCATCTCGATTGCTAGACGTGAGTATGATGAAATCGCGAAGAAAGAAGTTCAAAAGGCATTTGTTTATTCATATGAAGAGTCAGCGAAGACTTTAATGGATAATTATCTCGATAATGTTGAAGCATACTGTAATAAAAATAAGCTTCGTGATCCATTAACAGGTGAGGAAATGAATCCTGATGAAAAGCTTATGCGCTCGATTGAGGAGCAAATCGGAATCTCCGAAAATGCGAAGAAAGCATTTAGAGAGGAAATTCTCATTCGGATCTCCGCATACGCCCGAAAAGGAAGAAGATTTGATTACAACTCGCATGAACGTCTTCGTGAGGCCATCCAAAAGAAATTATTTGCTGACCTGAAAGACGTTGTGAAGATCACAACTTCCACCAAAACACCAGATGAGCAGCAATTGAAGAAGGTAAACGAGGTGGTCGCAAGACTAATTGATGAACACGGTTATAATTCTACTTCAGCCAATGAACTGCTCCGCTATGTAGGAAGTTTATTGAATAGATAAGTGATCAAATACGCCTTGGCGTATTTGCTGCCCAGATTTTTTAGGCCCACACGATGTGGGTCACAAAGACGTTGCCACAGGATGTGGCGCTCTTAGTCTTTGAGCTTAAGCTCGAAAAATTTCCTTTGAAAATCTGTGGCATTCGCCGGAGGCTTTAACTTTATTCAGTCGGGTTAGGCCCTTCACTGAATTGTATAGTTTGCAGCATTTGTTTCCCACTTAAAACTAGGTGATGAATGCTGAATAAAGTTATAGGGGTTAGGCCAGTAGATGGTCTAATCCCTTGTTTTTCAATATTGACTTTAATTAAGTGAAGCATGTCCATTTTTTGAGAAGCCATGAACTCAATTTATGGAGTAAATGGGTAGAACTTGTCTATTTTTAAGAGTTAGTGCCTAATTTACGAAATCTTTTGTCAATAATACGATATTTTTGCATAGTATAGAGTAATCTACTATTGCTTCAAAGTAGATAGCAGTTAGTCTTTTTTTCATTTTAACAGGTGTTATCTATACAGTTTATTTTGTTTAATGAAATTCTTTCGCAAACCGTCAAGATAATGTATGAAGGTCATTGTAAAAATGTGAATGGTTAGCAAAAAAAAATAAAAATTAGGAGGGGAAAGTTTATGTCGAAAGGTAATTCAAAGAATTTTGTCATTTCCCAAGAAGATTGGTCCCTCCATCGCAAAGGCCATGATGATCAAACAAGGCACCAAGAAAAGGTACAGGACGCAATTAAGAATAATTTACCTGATTTGATAACGGAAGAAAGTATCATTATGTCAAATGGAAAAGATGTCGTTAAAATTCCGATTCGCTCATTAGACGAATATAAAATCCGTTACAACTATGATAAAAATAAACATGTTGGCCAAGGGGATGGAGAAAGCCAGGTCGGTGACGTCATAGCAAGAGATGGCTCAGGACAAAGCGGTGGAAAAGCAGGACCTGGAAAAGGGCAAGGTGCTGGCGACCAAGCGGGTGAAGACTATTATGAAGCTGAAGTTTCACTCATGGAGCTTGAGGAAGCTTTGTTTAAGGAGTTAGAGCTGCCGAATCTGAAACGGAAAGAACAGGACCAAAACATTGTGGAGAATATTGAATTTAATGATATCCGTCGGACTGGTTTAATGGGGAATATTGATAAGAAACGGACGATGATGTCCGCCTACAAACGAAATGCGATGGCTGGGAAGCCGAGCTTCCATCCAATTTATCGCGAGGATTTAAAATTTAAAACGTGGAATGAGGTTGTAAAACCTGATTCAAAGGCTGTAGTGCTTGCCATGATGGATACAAGCGGAAGTATGGGAATTTGGGAGAAGTATATGGCAAGAAGCTTCTTCTTCTGGATGACGCGATTCTTGCGTACAAAGTATGAAACGGTCGAAATTGAATTTATTGCCCATCATACGGAAGCAAAGGTTGTGTCTGAAGAAGACTTCTTCTCAAAAGGAGAAAGCGGAGGTACGATTTGTTCGTCAGTTTACCGAAAGGCTTTAGAAATCATCGATGATAAATATCCTGCTGCACGCTATAATATTTACCCATTCCATTTCTCAGATGGAGATAATTTAACATCAGATAATGCACGATGTGTGAAATTAGTTAGTGAGTTAATGAAGGTTTCCAATATGTTCGGTTACGGCGAAGTTAATCAGTATAACCGTCATTCAACCCTCATGTCCGCTTATAAAAACATTGAGGATGAGCGATTTAAGTATTATATTTTAAAACAAAAAGCAGACGTCTTCCATGCGATGAAGAGCTTCTTTAAAAAAGATCAGGAAGATAAGATGTATGCGTGAAAAAAAGAGAGGGGACCCCTCTCTTTTTCTATGAAAATATAAGTCTAGAAAACATATATGCTCTTTTAGTCTATTTTTTACAATATCCTGGCACCGGGTAAATCCCTGGTTGTTGACCTTCCTTTGTTTTTGGGCCGTTACCTGGTTTGTCACATATTTCTACTTTTGTTGGGTCCCATCCATTAAGAACGTTTTGCACGGTCCAGTTAGCAGCTTCTTCATCAGTAAGTTGCCTTCTGTAATCATTGATTACAGCACCAGGTCCGTAGTTTTTATATTCAAACAAACGGGCATCTTCAGGATTTAATCCGCTCATGGAAGTCCAGCCTTCTGTTTTAATATGGTCGCCGAGTTCACTATTCATAAATACAACACTTCCAATTGCATTTGGATTACCTCCAGCAGGCCAAGGTCTGCCTAAATAAACAGTCCCAAGAGGAGCGTCGCTTGTTAGCTTACTATCCTTAATTAAGATCCCATAAGGCTTAGTGATTAAGGTGCTCGCTGCAGTAATATATCCATTATTTGAGTTTGATCCTCGGTCAAGTGAGTGAATCACTGAATCTTCAAAAACAGCACTTGCGGCACCAAAGATGAAGTCGACGTCACCCTCAACATATACATGAGAATAGTACTGGCTACCAGAGTGAACATATAACGTATCCTGATTCCCTATAAACCTTATATTGTTAAAATATTGACGGTCACCGGCTGCATAGACGGCAACTGCTTGTTTTCCGCTGACATTAGTAGAGCTTTCATCAAATGAGTTTTCAAATGTAATATTCGCTACACTAACATCATTTGCGCGCAAGTACACACTTGCACTTCCGCTTGTACCAAGTGTACCCCCAACACCATTATCTTTTCCCGCATAGTTATCATACGTAATAATGGTTTTTTCTGGATCTTCACCAATCATTGTTATAAATGGCTTATTATTTGGAACAGTAACAACTTCTTTGTAAACTCCATTTTTAATAAAGACAGTGACAGGAGTTTCGTTGTTTGCCGGAACAGCATCAATTGCTGATTGCACGGTTTCATAGTCACCAGTTCCATCTTTAGCAACAACTATTTTATTTTGGATTTGGTTTATTTGTTCATTCAAGCTTTCCACGATTTCAATATCACTTTCTACTAATGTTCGACCATGACTATCTTTCGAGATTGAACCAACTACCTGTACATATACATTGTTTGTAAAATAACCCGTTGTTTCAGCGGTACTTAATAACTTTGTACCCCAGTGTCCGCCCCACGAATAGCCATTTCGTCGTTCTTCTTCAATTTCCATGATGTTGTATTTAATGACTCCATCACGCCCTGAGAAAATTCCTTTGTTTGTACCTAGTTCATAAAATCTGTACCATGCTGTAGAATTTGGATCTTCCACAAAATAAACATTATTCGGATCACCACTTACATAACGGGTATTTTCTAGTTTGACAGCATCTACCCATTCTAAAGCAGCTCGAACAGAATTTTTGATTTCCTCTGTTTGTGGACGAGACATTAGAAATCGTATGATTCCAATAGATTCCGATCCAGAAATAGAAGGATGTTCGTAGGCACGAGCTTCACGTGGTTCTAACGTGTAAGGATCGTGCTGAGCACACCAAGCCGTCAGCTTACCATCTACTTTTATTTGTGCTTTTAAGATGTAATCAATACCACTCTCAATGGATTGTTTGATTTGGTTAAGATACGAATCATCTATTAGATCTGAATCAAATGGATATCTTTTTTCTATAGCATCATCCATCATTTCTAGCACATTAATCATCGCTTCATCGTTAAATGTCACATAGTCAGAATAGTTGCCACGTCTAGGATATACTTGAGCAAAGCCGCCTGAATCATACTGTAATTTAAACAAGAACTCAAAGCCTTTTTCAATGCTTTCTTTATACCTTTGGTCACCCGTTTCACGATATACCCCAGCTAAAAACAGAATTTCCTTGATGGTTGCATCATTGTCGATCGTTCCTAATTCAACACCATTTGCAATCCATTCTGAGCGGGGTTCTGTTCCATTCCAAGGACGTTCGTAGATGTAGGACCAGTTTTTGGTCCAACCGCCATGATCCATTTGCCAGGTTATTAGATTGTCCGCTTTTCGAATGGCATCATTTAGATCACCTTTAAACACAACCTTTTCAGGCTCCACAATATACTGACCGTTTTGGTCCAACTCATCTAAGCTATTCAAAATAAGAACGGTTTGTCCAAATTTATTTGTTCCTTTTGCACCTTTATCAATTTTAAGATTTTTAAAATTGGGACTTAGCGTCGACCAATTACCTGTAGGGTAAACGACACGTATATCCGAATAATCAAAATCCTCGAATGTACTATTCAACGTAATCGTAATTAGGTTACTTGAAATAGCGTGAACATTTGCGATTTGAACGGTCTTGCTTTGCTCTTTAGAAGGGAGGGAATCGATTAATGTCCGAGCTTCTCCCCATGTAAGGTCCTTATTATTAGTTGCTAATGTAGAGGATCCTAGTAGTTTTTCAATAATTTGGACAGCCTCTTTTTTCTTAAGTGTTTTTTCAGGATGAATCTTACCGTTTTTTACTAGATTATCCATATATCCGGCTTGCTTAGCAGCGGTTAAAACATATGAATACCACTTATTAAGAGAGACTTCCCATACTTTTGACTCAGAACCTAAACCCTTAAATTGCTCTTCTTTTACAAGGCCTAGTCTACTATTAATTAAAGCCATGAAATCAAGTCTAGTAATAGAATCGGAATCAGTAGGCTGATTGTCAACGATGATTCCCATTTCATTTAATTTTTTTATATACAGTCCGCTGACAAAATCGGTTATTTTTGAATCCTCAATTTCGATTGGAACTTCATCAGATTCTGTATCTTTATTATGGATTCGCAAATGGTCAATATTCGCTCCACCACTATCCCCGACTCCTGTAGCAACAATATTATTCTCTCCAGCAGTTAATGTAGCTTTAGTTGAAGTGTACATCCAATTCGCCCAACCACCTGTAGGGTTAAAGGCAAGCTTTGGCTCGACAATTTTTCCATTCACTTTTATTTCTGAGGGGCGGTCATCAGTCGCTCCATGAGCAAAACGAAAATCTAACGTATACTCTCCATCTATAGGAACATCTATTTTCCATTCAATAGCTCCACCTGGCGCATTCGGTACCATATCTACAAATCCTGTACCTGTAAATCCAGGATGTTTATTGTCGATGATTGCATTGGTTAACTTTCCGTCTTCTGCTTCGTAAATTTGATCTGTATTAGGTTCAGTCGGAGGTGTCGGTTCACCTGGTTCTTCTGGTTCAACCTCTGGTAAAGAACCTGAGATTTTAATATCATCAACATAATGGCCAAGCGCTTTACTTCCAGGTGTGAATGTTTCAAAATACTTCACTTTTGTCGTTTGTTGATTTAAAGGAGCATTTTCCAATTTCAACTCTCCGTCAATAAAAACATTTGCTGTTTGATTGTTCAAATCAACTTCAACCTTGATGTCATACCATACATTTTCTTCAAGTGTAACGATTGGATCAAAGTTGCTACCCGTACGATATGTAAGGCTATTGTCTTTAGTTTCAATAATAACGGGAGTTCCGTCTCCTTTTAACCTCATTACTTTAGTAGAGCTTGTATACTTCGGTTGCATAAATTTCATCTGAACCGTGACGACACCAACAAGGTCTTCAAAGGATTTGTTTAAATTAACATCTAAGGTTTCACTTGTATCATTTAAAAACACACTCTTGTTAGCAGCATCGGGAACGTCTGTAACTAGGATGGTTCCACCGCCTTCTGAAACATTAAATTCTGATGGATGCTCCCCTGTAATTTCATCATTAAAATCTGCTTCAAAAAGAAAGGTCGATGCATCATTTTTACCGGCATGAACTTGAGAAATGGATGCAGTGGTAAAAAAACTTGTGAATGTTAGCATGATCACCAATGTAAGAGAACCAAAACGCTTCAAAATACTCATTCATTGAACTCCTTTCTATATTTAATTAAGCTACTGAAACGAGTAAAATCTGGACCTCCCTTCAAGGACTAAAGAACTATCTGAATGTTCAGTCTATGATGTCTACAAAACAGAGTGTACCATAGTAGGGATAATCATAAATGTATATAAATTGCTATTAAATATGCCAATTTTGCCATTTTGGTAGAATCTAAGCAAATGATTATATGTGTTATGAGAAAAGCAATTATTAATAGAAACTTAATTCTTTATTCATAGTTTGTTCATATTTTATGGGTAGTATAAAGACATGGAAAAGATAAGCTTTTTCATACCCCCCTTTTAAATGATCATATCATTTACAGTGTCCGGCTTTTTAGCCGGATTTTTTTTTGACCATTATTAAAAAATATAAAATGAATAGAATCCCGCGATTCAACCAACATAAAAATATGGAAAAAATATAGAAAAAGGGGACAATTAAATGAAACATATGGAGATGACTCCAAATCAGATAACACAATTACATGGTTTTAATAACTTAACGAAATCGCTAAGTTTTAACATGTACGATATCTGTTATACAAGGTCTCAGGAAGAGCGGGATGCTTATATTGAATATATTGATGATGTATATAATGCCGATCGGTTAACCGAAATATTAACCAATGTTGCGGATATTATTGGGGCAAATATTTTAAATGTCGCGAAGCAAGATTATGTTCCGCAAGGGGCAAGTGTTACCATTTTAGTGTCAGAGGGGCCGGTTGATGAGTCCCCCGATGAAGCGTTTGAAGAGTCCCCTGGACCGATTCCAGGGTCAGTAGTTGCACAAATGGATAAAAGTCATATCACCGTTCATACCTATCCAGAATCCCACCCGGATGATGGGATTAGCACATTTCGGGCAGATATTGATGTGTCAACATGCGGGGAAATATCTCCTCTAAAAGCGTTGAATTACTTGATCCAATCGTTCGAGACCGATGTGATGACCATTGATTATCGTGTACGTGGATTCACAAGAGATGTAACGGGGCATAAACTGTTTATTGACCATGAGATTAATTCGATTCAAAATTATATTCCTGAAGAGATTCAAGAAATGTATCACATGATTGATGTGAATGTATATCAGGAAAATATTTTTCACACGAAATGCAAACTGAAGGAATTCGACCTAGAGCATTACTTGTTTTTTAGCAATACAAAAGAAAAACTTACATCCGAAGAGGAAATGATTATTGCAGAAAAATTGATTACCGAAATGGATGAAATTTTCTACGGAAAAAATATTATTTAAAAAAATATTGACAATTTCATAAACCCTATGTAAAATTGTTAGTATAATAAAAATTACAAATATTGTTCTCCTAAAGGGGAGTAGCTTTTACAGCAAAGTCGTCATTTCAGAGTGTGAACCACTCTCGGCTTTGTTGGCAACTTACACGTTGTTAGCAAGACCTTTACCAAGATTACGGTAGAGGTCTTTATTTATGGCCTTTACCACCACGGTAAAGGTCATTTTGTTTTATGGGAAGAATGAGAGGTGAAAGGTATGCTTAAGAGAAAGGTAGAAACAGTCTCAATTGAGGATCTAATCAAAAAGAATAGAGAAGAGATTTTACAAGATAAAGAAGAACTTGAAAAGATTGAAAAGCGTCTAGATGAAAAGCGTTTAGCCGCATTGAAATAGTTTATTCTAGTGAAAGGCATCATTGTTTTTCCTAATTTTATAGAATAAAAGAAATAGAAGGGAGCTCTTTGATGGAAATTTTAAGCGTAGAGTTTTTAACCGCACTTTTAGTTATTATTGGAATTGATTTGGTATTAGCAGGAGATAATGCCATTGTTATTGGTTTAGCTGCACGAAATTTACCAAAAGAACAACAGAAAAAGGCAATTATTTGGGGAACTGTAGGGGCAATCGCGATTAGGATTGCAGCAACCTTAGCAGTTGTATGGCTTCTTGAAATCCCAGGTTTACGTCTTGTCGGAGGAATCCTTCTCGTATGGATTGCCTATAATCTGTTAACAGACGATAAAGGCCATGAAATTAAAGCAGTTGGAAGCTTCTGGGCAGCCATTCGAACCATTATTATTGCAGATGCACTAATGGGTCTTGATAATGTTTTAGCGGTTGCTGGAGCTGCGCAAGGCAACTTCTTACTAGTTGTATTAGGACTTATTATTTCAGTTCCTATTATGATTTGGGGTAGTACATTATTTATTAAGTTAATTGATCGTTTCCCAATTATCATTACACTTGGTGCAGCGATTTTAGCATGGACTGCTTCAAAGATGATTGTTGCAGAACCATTCTTAGGCTCAGTATTTAGTAATGGCTTTGTGAAGTATGGCTTTGAGATCCTTGTGGTGGCTGCGGTTGTCGCAATTGGTTATATGAAACAGAAAAAAGCTGCAAGTGCTGCAGAAGAGCAACAGGAACAACAAGTACTAAGTAAAGCTGAATAATTTTGCTGGCGGACTCATATAAGGGTCCGCTTTTATATTGTATAAAGATTATTCAAAAAATGTGCATGATTTCAATTGACTTCTGGTTTAATCTGGAATAAACTAATTATTGAACAGTGGTTAATAAAGGAGTTATAAAAGTAATGTCACCAAGAAAACAGGTTCAAGAAGAATTATCACGTGAAAAAATAATGGATGTTGCCCATGAACTTTTTGTACAGAAAGGGTATCAACATGTTTCCATGCGCCAGATTGCAAAGGAATTAAACTATAGCCATGGCGCCATCTATTATCATTTTAAAAACAAGGCTGATTTATTTTATGCAATGGTTGTTCAGGATTTTGAAATGTTAAACGGTGTGTTACATGAAATTATCAATCAGGACCTCTCACAAGATGAGAAACTAAAAAAAATTTTATTGGGGTATATTGAATTTGGGTTAACCCATAAAAGCCATTATGAGCTAATGTTTTTAATCAATGATGAAGAAATTAAGAGCTGTGTACAGCAAGAGCCACTTGAAAGCTATGGGATGTTTGCACATGCAATATCGAGTTTAAGCAACCAACGAGCGAGTATTCAGGATATCTGGACACTTTTCTTATCGATCCATGGTTTTGTTACACATTATTGCAGAAGCAATCAAACCTATGACGATGTAAAAAATTTGGCTCAATCACATGTTGAATATATTTTAAAGCCAATCTTAGATGGGGAAGTGTAAGACGCTTTCCCTAAGTGATGGCATTATTTTTTGTATATTATTGACCGTTGGTTAATAAAATTTTAATGGGGAGATGATACGATGAAAAAGGCTTTAGTATTAGGTGCATCAGGTGGAATGGGGTATGCAATAGTTGAAGAGTTAGTAGAAAGAGGGATGGAAGTCGTTGCGTTTGCAAGAAACAAAGAAAAATTAGTAAAGCTTTTTAACAACAAGGAAACCGTTAAAATTGTCGCGGGAGATGTATTTAATAAAACCGATTTATTAAATGCGGCTAGAGGAATTGACGTTATCTTTCATGCGGTCAATATCCCTTATTATGAATGGTATGAAAAACAGCCAACTTTAATGAGAAATGTCGTGCAAGCGGCAGAATCCGCAAACTGTAAGCTTGCAATTGTTGACAATATTTACGCCTATGGGCGGGGAAATGGAGGTAAAGTGAATGAAGTGTATCCAAAAAATCCACATACGAAGAAGGGAAAAGTTCGGGTTGAGCTTGGAAATATAGCCAACCAGGCAAATATCCCTGTTCTAATTGCACATTTTCCTGACTTTTATGGACCGAACGCAGCTAATGCGATGCTGACCTATACATTTGAGAAGGTGGTACAAAACAAAAAGGCCATGTTCGTAGGAAATCAGCAAAATGCCAGGGAATATATTTACACCCCAGATGGGGCAAAAGCGATTGTCGAGCTTGCGATTCATGAAAAGGCATATGGACAAAGCTGGAATATTCCGGCAGCGGGAGTGATTTCGGGAGAGAAAATCATAAATATTGCGCGTAATCATCTCAATTATCAAAAGTCTGTTTCAACTGTAACAAAAGGTATGATTCGTTTGTTAGGTATGTTTGATAAACAAATGAGAGAGGTTGTGGAAATGCTGTATTTAACAGAAGATCCGGTGGTATTGGATGGATCAAAATATGAGCAGGAAATCGGTCCTTTACCTGCAACACCTTATGAAGAAGGAATTAAAAGAACTTTGGATTATATGGTGGAAAATAGCTAAAAAACATTGAAAAAGACAGAACGACATGGTAAGATGTCATTGTTCTGTCTTTTTTTGGACTTTATAAATAAACACGTTTAATATACTCTATTATAATTATATAACAAACTTTTTTGATTGTCAACTTTTCATTTTAGGGTGCAGACAGAAGTTCACTTTTACGAGGAGTGGTGTTCATGGAGAAGCAAAATGTAGATTTGATTCAGGAACAAGACAGACTAGAAGATGTATTGAAGGTCATTGAAAGTAAGAAAGCAGCCATCGAATCCAAGGTGGGAAACTTTAAAAGTGAAATTGTTGACCTTCGAAAAACGTTTTGGGAAGATGTAACGGTCAATCTTGATGAACCTGATGATGTCATTGAAACATTTCAAAGTATTAAACAGCAGTCCGAGCTATTAGGTGAACGCGAAAGAAATCATCGCCAAATTTATAAACAAATTAAAATTCTTGAAAGACTAAAGGAATCACCATATTTTGGTCGATTTGATTTTGCCGAAAATGGAGAGACCAATGCAGAAAAAGTTTATATTGGAATAGCATCATTATTAGATGAAAATGAAGATGATTTTTTAATCTTTGACTGGAGAGCCCCCATTTCGAGTATGTACTATGACTATTATCCGGGTCCGGCTAAGTATGATACCCATTTTGAAACAATTGAAGGGGAAATGACATTAAAACGACAATTCATCATAAAAAATAGCAAGTTAAAAAGCATGTTTGATACCGGAGTTACAATTGGGGATGAAATGCTTCAGGAGGTACTTGGCAACAATGCGAACACACAAATGAAGAGCATTGTGGCAACGATTCAACGTGAACAAAATAAAATCATCCGAAATGAAAAAAGTCGTTATTTAATTGTACAGGGGGTTGCGGGTTCAGGTAAAACATCTGCCGCTTTGCAGCGAGTCGCGTATTTACTATATCGCTATCGTGAACATCTTAGCTCAAATAATATCATGCTATTTTCACCGAATCCTCTTTTCAACAGCTATGTTGCTACCGTACTTCCTGAGCTTGGGGAAGAAAACATGCAGCAATCAACCTTTCAGGAATATGTCGAGCATCGGTTAGGTAGTCTTTTCGAAGTAGAGGATCCATTTTCACAAATGGAATACTTGTTAACAAAGATGAATCAACCCGATTATGATATAAGACTAAAAGCGATTTACTTCAAGGCTAACCTAGGATTTAAGACACTCATTGATTCGTATGTAAAAAGGCTTGGAGAACAAGGGATCCTTTTTAAAGACATTATCTTTAAAAAGAAAGTGATCCTTTCAAAGGAATCGATTGCAGAGTATTTTTACTCATTGGATCCAACGATTTCGATTCCGAATCGACTTACAAAAGTCACAGAGTGGTTGATGAAGGAAGTCGTCCAATTCGAGCGAAAAGAACGGAAAAAAGATTGGGTTCTTCAGGAAGCTGAGTTGATGGATAAGGAAGATCACCTTGAAATCTTTAAACAATTGCAGAAAAAGCAGGAGTTCTCTGAAGATACATTCGATGATTATGAACGTGAGGAAAAATTAATTGCAAAGGAAATTGTTAGGAAGCATTTTAAACCAATAAAAGCGACTATTAAAAAGCTTGAATATCTAGATCGAAGAGGAATTTATAAACAATTATTTTTACACACGAAAGAACAAAACATAACGGAGAAATGGAGCGAAATTTGTTCGTATACAATTGAAAAATTAGAACAACATCATTTGGATTATGAGGATGCTACTCCCTTTTTATATTTACAGGACTTAATTGAAGGTAAAAAATCAAATACAAGGATTCGGCAATTGTTCATTGATGAGGCTCAAGACTATTCACCATTTCAATTTGAATATGTAAAGCAATTGTTTCCGAATTGCCGCATGACGATACTTGGGGACTACAACCAGGCCATTTATGCACATTCCATGAATGCACCCACAATGCTTTCCCCAGAGCTCTATGACGAAGAAAAAACAGAAGTCATTCAATTGAAGAAAAGCTATCGGTCTACAAGGGAGATTGTTGAGTTTTCAAAAGGGATTGTGGCTGGTGGTACTGATATTGAAGCCTTTAACCGTTCCGGGTCACTTCCTTTATTTAAAGAAGTGACGACGAAAGAAGAACTTCACAAGGAAGTCCTAACTAAAGTAAAGGATCTTCAAGAAATGGGACATGAAACCATTGCAGTGATTTGCAAAACTGAAGCGGAAAGCAAGGAAGCTTTTGATGCTTTGAAAAATAAAATGCAGGTTCGATTAATGAATCAGGAGACGTATCAATTTGACAAAGGTGTTCTCATTTTGCCAACCTATTTAGCAAAAGGAATCGAGTTTGATGGAGTTATTATTTATAATGCCTCAAATGAGGTGTATGGAAGAGAATATGAGCGTAAGCTTTTTTATACAGCCTGTACACGTGCGATGCACGAACTCCTGCTTTTTTCAATGGGGCCAAGAAGCTTTTTCTTTGATGGAATTGATGAAGAAAAATATAAAGAAGAGTAAATGAGAGTCAGCATATGCTGGCTTTTATTTTTGTCCTGCTGTTTTGCAAGGCGTTTCGCATTTTGCATTTGGATATTATTAACGTGAAAAAACTTCGTACAGATAGATAAAAATAAGAAAAATATTATTCTTACGGAGGTAAAAAAGATGACGACAAATTGCTTTTATTGTCAAGATGCTTTTGAGAATGAGCGATTTCACTATGTTGCATTTGTAAATATTGAAGGAGAGCACGAAGAAACTTTATGTAAAGATTGCTACCAGGAGTGGCTTGCGGGAATTAAAGAATAACGAAAAATGGAGGCTCCTTTATTCCCCGCCATTTGATATACTTTTCATATCTAGTTTGAGAGAGGTGGGAGAATTTTGAAAAGATGCGGCTGGGTGAATGAGGATCCTCTTTATATAAACTACCATGATCAGGAGTGGGGTGTCCCTGTTTATGATGACCGATTGCTCTTTGAATATTTGAATTTAGAGGGGGCGCAGGCTGGCCTTAGCTGGTATACCATTTTGAAAAAACGAGAAAATTACCGCAAGGCCTTTGACCATTTTGAACCAGCAAAAATCATTACTTATGATGAGAAGAAAATTGAGGAACTGTTATCGGATGAAGGCATTGTTCGAAATCGGCTAAAAGTCAATGCAGTTGTTACGAATGCAAAAGCATTTCTTCGGGTTGTAGAGGAATTTGGAAGCTTTCATACATATATTTGGTCATTCGTGGATGGAAAACCAATCAAAAATCATTTTGAAACTTTGGAGGAGGTTCCAGCCACAACTGAGATTAGTGACCGATTAAGTAAAGATTTAAAAAAGCGTGGCTTTAAATTCGTTGGTTCGACGATTTGCTATGCCTTTATGCAGGCAACCGGAATGGTAAACGATCACATAGTCAGTTGTCATTGTTATAAACGTACATAAAAGTAGGGGCTTCCTTTAGTAGGTAGCCCCCTTACTCATCAGGTGATAGGATCGTCATCATCGTCTTCATATAAATATCCCAACTCTTGTTCCCCATTTGGTAATGAGTTGGTAAGATCATGCCAGCCTGTGTATCCAAACACAGTATCAAGGAGTCTTTCAAATCGTTGCATTGTTTTCACCTCTTTTTTGGATTAGTTTGTCCGTTCCATTGAATAATATGTAAAGTCCTTTGTGATTTCGCTAATTACGATAATTTCTTTATAATAAGCATATTGAGGAGGTTCTATATGAACAGAAAAGTTGGTTTTATAGGGTGTGGAAAAATGGCTCAGGCGATGATCCAGGGGATGATTGCTTCTGAATTCACAACTCCACAACAAATAATGGCAAGTGCAAAAACAGAGAACACGCTTCAATATGTGAAAAAAACACATGAAATCAGAACAACTTTTCACAACAAAGAGGTAGCGGAAAATGCAGATTATTTGTTTTTAGCTGTTCAACCTCATTTGTATGAGGATGTTATCAATGAAATAAAAGAGGTTGTTAAGGATGATACCATCATCATTACAATCGCAGCTGGCATAACACTTGATTTTATACAAAAACAGTTTGAACGTCCAATGAAGGCTGTTCGCTCCATGCCAAATACACCTTCTTTAGTTGGTGAAGGAATGAGTGCACTATGTGTGAATTCTCATGTAACAACTAAAGATTTATCTGAAATTATCCGAGTGTTTGAAGGGTTTGGAAAAGCTGAAGTTATGGAAGAAAAACATATGGATGCAATTCCAGCGGTGAGTGGTTCGTCACCGGCTTATGCGTATTTATTTATTGAAGCATTAGCCGATGGTGCTGTTATGCAAGGAATTCCAAGAAAACAAGCGTACAAGCTGGCTGCCCAAGCTCTACTGGGTGCGGCAAAAATGGTCCTAGAAACCGATAAACATCCCGGCAAATTAAAAGATGATGTATGTACCCCAGGGGGCTCAACCATCCAAGCAGTCGCAACTCTTGAAAAACAAGGCTTCCGTGCAAGCGTAATCGCAGCCATGGAAAGCTGCACTCAAAAATCAAAACAAATGGAACAGTAGGACGGTTTTTGTGGGGAAAGTTACTAGTAAAAATCTGCAATCGAATTTACTCTGATTGCAGATTTTTCAGTTGATTTGTTCTTTATAAAGAATGTATAATATAAATATGACAAATATTACAAAAACTTGTAACAAATTCAAGCTATTCAACGTCTAATAAGGTGAAAAAGGTTACCTTCTTCTTTCGTAAAACTTCTATATTCACTGTAATTTCGCTTTTATTCTCCAACCATCTTAGTCGATTTCCCATACATGAGAAGGCATTTAAGAACTTAACGTAATTTA
>NZ_JBALOV010000026.1:54175-116857 GCF_036965045.1 Bacillus sp. JJ1533
TTTGTTACCTTTTTTTAATATTTGTAACATTGTCCACAACAATTAAATTATGGGAGAGAGTAATTTGAAGAAAACAACATTGCCATTATTATTAGGTGTTTTATTAATGAGTGGGTGCAGTCTCATTGAGAAGAAAGAACCAGTGAGTGTGGAGCTGCATCAAGTTGCACCTGTTGAAACGATTGAAACAAAGCAAGTGATGGACACCCGGGAAGTTTCAATAATCGATCCTCGTGATAACAGTGTCATCGAAGTTCTGAACCGAGATGAGTTCCAAACGGAGGAAGAATTAAAAGCGAAGGCAGTCCAATTAGCAAGTGATTTAGCAGCGACAATTGATCGTCCAATGAAACCTGTTAAGCTAAGTGCTAATGGAGAATTGCAAGGCGGGGAAAGTCAAATGATTTTAAAGGAAGATGAACTAGTTACTAGAATACTAGATGATTCCGTTTTTAATAAACAAGTCGTTCTTCCAATTGAGGAGACCAATCCAAATGTAACAGAGGATCAAGTTCAAGGCATTAATGAAGTTGTCCTCGGAAGCTTTACAACCTATTTTGATCCGTCTGTAACAGGAAGAAACTTTAATATTTCAAAGTCAGCATCTGAAGTGAACGATGTTGTGTTAGGGCCTGGCGATCGTTTTTCTTTTAACCATGTGGTTGGAAATGGCTCCAAGGAAAATGGATATGCACTTGCAACTGTTATTATTAATAAGGAATTTGTCCCAGGATATGGGGGAGGAATATGCCAGACGTCAAGTACTCTTTATAACGCAGTTGCAAAAGCTGGACTTGAAATCATTCAGCTTCATCACCATTCAAAACCAGTGGGCTATGTTCCGCTAGGGCATGACGCAACAGTTGCATACCCATATTTGGACTTTAAATTTGCGAATAATCGTCCATATCCAGTTGTATTGAAAACAATTGTAAATGCTAGTTCAATAACAGTCGAAGTCCGTTCAGCTGCTAATTATGTATCTAATTAAATCATCGTTTAGGAGGTCAGCGTTGCTGGCCTTTTTTCTGTTATAATATTGATAGATTTCAAATGAAAGGGGTTGCAATACTTTGAGATTACTAGTTGTAGGGGCAGGGGCAATTGGCGGCTATTTCGGAGGACGTCTACTTGAAAAGGGAGAAGACGTAACCTTTTTAGTTCGTGAAAAAAGACAAAAACAATTACAAGAGCATGGACTTCAAATTAAGAGTATCCATGGAAATGTGACATTTCAGCCGAAGACAATTAAGTCAGGTGAAGAAGCGGGACCTTTCGATGTGATTATTGTTTCAACTAAGCAATATCACCTTGAGGGCGCATTACATAGTATTGAACCATATGTGGGGGAAGACACGATGATTCTGCCACTATTAAATGGCTACAGTCATGTGGATGTTTTAAAGTCTAAATTTAATCCAGAAAATGTAATAGGCGGAGTATGTTTTATTGAGTCAACCTTGGATTATGAAGGAAAGATTGTTCAGACAAGCCCCAACCACCGAGCTCTATTTGGGGAATTTACGGGGGAAAGAACAGCCCGCATTTTAAAACTAGCAGATGTGATGTCTGGAACGAAAACAAATATTCAATTAAGTGACAATATCATTCGTGAAATGTGGCATAAATACATGTTCATCACGGGATTTTCAGGCGTTACAACTCTAATGAGATCACCAATTGGTCCGATTCGTGAAGAGGAGAATGGCCAAAAGCTTATTCTAAACCTATTCAAAGAAATCGGTTCTGTGATGAGGGCAATTGGTGCACCAATTGATGAAGAGATTGAGGAAAAACATGTAAAAACTACGAATCAAATGACATTTGAAATGAAATCCTCGATGCAGCGTGATATGGAAAAAGGGATGGATATAGAGGCTGATCAACTACAAGGCTATTTATATAAAATTGCCCGGGAAAAAGGCATCGAAACGCCATTATTAGAAGTCATTTATTCAAACTTAAAGGTATATCAAGCGCAAAGAGGATGAATTGGAAGAAAGGCAGTGTGTGAACACACTGCCTTTTTGTTTTATGGTTATTAACCGGGCGTTGATGGTCGTTATTTGGATTCTATGGTCAATAGCGGGCTTGCTATGGCCGTTATAATAATTCTATGGTCGTTAACAAAATTCCGGCAAAAAACACCTCTACTGAGAATGTGCATCTTAGGTTAGAGGTGTACTAAAACATTACCCAACCACTTTAACAACAGGTTCAACCATAACCTCCACATTGCCTTTCAATGTTTGCGAGATGAAGCAAGCTTTTTCTGCGCGATGAGCAAGTTGAATTAATCTTTCTTGTAACTCATTGTCCGCGTTCTTTACAAAAATAACGGGTTGATGAACAATTTTTTCAAAGATAAGGCGCTTTCCGTCCTTGCCTACTATTCCTTCTGTTTCCACTTCGAGGTGGGTATACTCGATCTCACGATTTGACAGGATGGCAGAAAGGGTAAGCATATAGCAATTTGTAGCGGCAGCAATTAGCAATTCCTCAGGATTAGCCCCGATTCCAGGTCCATCAAGCTGCTTTGGAGCAGAGACTGCTGTTTGGAACCCATCCGTCGTAATCGTACCCTTCCCATTTCGATCTCCAGTCCAGGTACCTTTCACGATAAAAGAACTCATCTTGTTCATTCCCCTCATCAAATTTTCTAGCAACCTACTTCTATTATATGCACATAAAATGGAAACACGAAAGAGATTTATCTGAAAATAGTGAATACCTCTCCTCTATCTTAAACATAATTTTCAGAATATAATAGACGTAAAAGGAGGTTGTGGTGATGACGTGTACCGATCTTACATTTTCAACTGATGATGGCGTTACGATTTTTTATAAAAAGTGGGAAAGTCCCGAGGCCATACGAAAAGGAATTGTTCAAATTGCCCATGGGATGGCAGAGCATATTGAACGCTATGATTTATTCGTAAAGTCACTAATAAAAGAAGGATATATTGTGTATGGAAATGACCATCGTGGCCACGGGAAAACAGGTACTAACGCTAACTTATTGGGATTTTTTGCAGAGGAAAATGGGTTTGATCTCGTAGTTAAAGATATGCTTCAGCTCACCGATATCATTCAAAAGGATCACCCCAACGTGCCGATTTTTTTATTCGGGCATAGCATGGGCTCCTTTTTAGCACGACGATATATACAAACACATGGTGACAAGCTTACAGGTGTCATTTTATCGGGAACAGGCGGAGACCCTGGTCTGATTGGAAAGGTTGGAATAAGAATAGCCCAGCTTGAAATGAAGCGAAAAGGGAAGAAAGCGAAGAGTCCGCTTATGAACAAGCTTACGTTCGGTAGCTATAATAAAGCTTTCAGTCCTAATCGTACCGAATTTGATTGGCTATCAAGAGATGACAAGGAGGTAGACAAGTACATTCAGGATCCTCTTTGTGGCGGAATTTTTACGGCTGGCTTCTTTTACGATCTTGTTGATGGAGTAGCAAAAGTAAATAGTCATAACGCAAATAAAAACATTCCGAAAGGATTACCGATGTACTTTATTGCTGGTGATAAGGATCCGGTCGGGAACTATTCAAAAGGGGTTCTTAAATCTGCGGATATGTATAAAAAATTAGGAATCAAGGATGTAACCGTTCAACTCTATGAAAATAGTCGTCATGAAATTTTGAATGAACTTAACAAAGAGAAAGTTTACAAAGATGTGATCAATTGGTTAGATACGAAAATATAAAAAAGGTGCCTCAAGGGCTTTCGCCTCTGAAACACCTTAAGAGGAGATATTATGGGATACGCGGTGGATTTCGCTTAAAACCTATCGATTAATAGACATAAGAAACTCCTACAATGATTAATAGGATAAATAGAACTACAATTAGCGCAAAGCCACTTCCGCCTCCACTATAGCCCATATGGAGCACCTCCTTTTTCTAAAGATACTATATGGTATGAGAGGATAGCAAATGTGAAATGGACAGACATGGAGAAAAGGAAAAAGAGGTTCAAACCTAGTTGTGCAGGAGAGAACCTCTATTCGATAAATTATAGATTGCCTAACCGATAGATAGCATGAGCATAGATAGCGGTTGCCTTTAACAAGTCATCAATTTCGATGTATTCGTTTTTTTGGTGAGCCGTCATTGGTTTTCCTGGAAATACGGCCCCAAAAGCGACCCCATTTTTCATAAAACGTGCATATGTAGCACCACCAGTTGTTAAAAGTGTAGGCTCTTCACCGGTTTCTGTTTCATATACTTCCTGAAGCGCCTTAACCAATGGTGAATCTTTCGCAACATGATGTGGTTCCTTTGAAGCAAGGGAAGTAATTTTAAAGGAATAGGATTCGACTGTTTTTGTTAATTTTTCAATAGTTGCCTCATAATTCGTCTCAACCGGGCAACGAATATTTAAGTGAATCTCAGCAATTTCATCCTTCTCAAATTTAAAAATTCCAGCATTCACTGTAAGTGAGCCGGTAATCTCATCCGAAAACTCAATCCCTAACCCTTCACCTTTGAACTGGTTATAGAGCGTTTCGTATATGAATTGGATATAATGATTGGCGCTAGCTTCAAATGAATATTGCTGTAGGAACGAAGCTAAAAGTAAGGCAGCGTTCACCCCTTTATGAGGCTCCATCCCATGAGCGGAAGTTCCGACTATCTTCAGCATGGTTTGGTCTCCGTCTTGTGAATAGGAATAGGCCACTCCTTTTTCCTTACAGTATTTCAAAAAGCTTGGAACGAGTGTAGCGTCTTGACCGATAATGTTAGCCTCAGCCACATCTGGCACCATATTCCCTTTTTCACCAGACATAAAAGAAAGAAGTGAGAAATCTCCCTTATCGTCACTTGATACATTCTGAAGTCCTAGCTTAACATTGATTTGTCCTTTTTCAGCATGAATGATTGGAAAATCGGCATCAGGTGCAAAGCCAGCTAAAGGAGCTTTTTCAACTTCAACATATTTTTTCATGCAGCTCATGCCACTTTCTTCATCAGTGCCAAAAATCATACGAATATTGTGTTTTAATGGAAGACCGAGCTCTTTCACAATTTTGAGTCCATAATAAGCTGCTATTGTTGGGCCTTTATCATCAATGGCTCCTCTTGCATATAATTTTCCATCACGAATCGTTGGTTCAAATGGGGGCGTTGTCCAATCACCCGTTGCTGGAACAACATCCAAGTGACAAAGGATACCAATGTAATCATCGGCCTTAGCAGGGCTATATTCTGCATAACCTACCATACCATCAATATTTGTAGTTTGAAATCCAGCAAACTCAGTAATCGAAAGCATGGTTTCCAACGCCTCACCAATTTTATCACCCATCGGACGATTTTTTGTTTGGCTGTTAAGATCCTTCACACTTTCGATGCGTAAAATGGTTTGTAAATCGCGTAGTAAATCATCTTTTCGCTTCAATACTTCATCATAAAAATTCATCATGTCACCTCAAACAGATTCATTATTTACATTATATACTAAAAAACACCATCCTTTACATACTAGGGATGGTGTTGTTATCCAACTTCTTTTTCCTTGAAACGAATTTTCAAAGTATGAAGTAAGAAATGTGAAAGCATATATAAGCAGTAGGTAAATAGAATGAGTAAACCGACAAAATCTAAATGGAAAAGCTTAAATAAGAGACTCACTCCGGTTGCGATATAGAGCCCAGCTAAAAACATGCGAACTTGTTTATCCTCATATACATTCGTAACCCTTGCACCAAGCTGACCGCCAACAAGGGCACCTACAATCAGGCTTCCGATAACTCCATAATCAAGTTCAACGGTTGATGCGTAGGTTGCAAAACCAGCCACAACAATCATGAATACACTAAGCAAGCTTGTACCAACCGCATATTTTGGTTGAAACGCAAGCACGCCCATTAACAATGGAACAATTATAAAGCCACCGCCTACTCCTAATACCGTTGAAATAAAGCCGGCGAATAATCCGATTAATACAATTTTTACATAACCATATTTTGATTTCCTAGCTGATTGCTCCTTACCAGGAGATTTGCTTAATAATATTGAAATTGAAAAATATAAGGTAAGTGCTAAATACATCAATGGAATGACGGTGTTTTCCAGTTGATATTTTCCAAGAAAAATAACAAATGGGTGTGCTAGCTGTGTGGCTACAATCCCACTTATTCCAATAATAATGGATGTCTCCCATTTAATATGCTTTAGTCGAAGATGTGCTCCTACTCCGGAAAGGGAGGTAGCAACTGTATATAATAAGCTTGTCGCAATTGCGATCACTGGAGAAAAGCCCATTAGGATTAAGGTTGGTGTAAGAATAAACCCTCCGCCAATTCCAAAAAAGCCGGACATTACTCCAATACCAAGACCTAATATGACGTAAATAAGTAAGTCCTGCAATGGCAAACTCCTTTCCTTATTCACTTCTATCTTCTAAGTATACATGAAAATAACATTTCCCGCATGTGTACCAGTCCTAAGCTAAATTAGACCGGCAGATTTTCAAAAATGGGTGGGACATCTAAGAAAGGTGCCTCACATATGATTTTTTCATTTGTGAACGGATGTTCCAAACTTATTTGCGCTGCATGTAGGGCCTGTCGCGGAAAAATAGGTTGTCCACCATATATGCTATCTCCTGCAAGTGGGTGGCCAAGATGGCTCATATGTACACGGATTTGATGAGTTCTACCTGTTAAAAGTTCAAGCTCTACTAAGGACAATTTTTTATTAGAAAACGTTTGAAGAACCTTAAATTTGGTAATTGCTTTTTGCCCTGTTGGTGACACTCTTCTGCGAGTTGGATGATGACGATCTCGACCAATGGCGGCCTCGATTGTTCCTTTTTTTTGTTTGATGATTCCGTGCACTAAGGCAAGATAGGTTCGTTTGATTTCCCGATTTTCAAGCCGACGATCTAAAATCGCTGAAGCTAGTTTGTGCTTAGCAAAAATAACTGCCCCGGTTGTATCGTGATCAAGGCGATGAATATGACGCACCTTTGTTTGAACACCGTTGG
This sequence comes from Bacillus sp. JJ1533, assembly GCF_036965045.1. Classification (NCBI taxonomy): domain Bacteria; kingdom Bacillati; phylum Bacillota; class Bacilli; order Caryophanales; family Bacillaceae; genus Bacillus; species Bacillus sp. JJ1533. The sequence goes on from NZ_JBALOV010000026.1 coordinate 61,178, forward strand.
CTTGAAAGTGATAGGCTACCGCATTAGCAAGTGTACCAAGCTGGCCTTCTTCGTTGGGATGCGTGTCCATTCCAGAAGGTTTGTTGGCGATTAGAAGATGGTCATCCTCGAATAAAATTTGTAACTCTGGTACATAATCTGGCTCGACACCAAAATCCTCCTCGATAAAAAGCCGGACTTGCAGTTTGTCATTGTGCATGAGTGACGTGGTCCATGGTTTATTTTCACCTTTAAGCTTAACGCCTTTTTCCATCCGCAAATGATGAAGCATTTGCTTCGGCACAGTCCAGACCTTCTTTAGCACATCCTCAATTGTCATACCTTCCCAGTCTTTAGGAATCGACACCTCAAACCATTCGCCAAAACGTTTCGTTAACATATGATAACCTCATTTTTAAAATTTTGTAAAGATGAACCCGTTGAATAACAATTTGAATAAATAGAGTGAATTCCTCTGTACAAATTGTCTTGTTAAAAAGTATATCCAATCCACGAAATGAAAGAAAGAGAAAGGTGGATATTAAGGAAAGACTTACCGTACCAAAAACAAAGAATCCTATGTTATTCTAATCTTAACTTTATTCACCGTTCATCTACTTTTTCTATAAGTTGGGATGAATGTAATCGTCTATTATTCAGTACGGATTCAATCCTTGACTGAATAAAGGTAAAGCCTCCGGCGGATGCCACGATTTTTCAAAGGAAATTTTTCGAGCACAAGAAGATCAAAGACTAAGAACGCCACTTCCTGTGGCAACGTCTTTGTGACCCACTTCGTGTGGGCCTAAAAAAATCGGGCGCAAATACGCCAAGGCGCATTTGATAATAATGGAGATAAAAGGGTGGGTTTTACATTGAAAATTGTAGTAGCATCAACTCCGGAGCAAGAACTTCACATTACGGAGCTAATCGATTACATGTATTCTTCCATCTTTCCAATCTATTTCGAAGATGAGTATATTGGGAAACTAGAAGAATGGAATGTGTTAGCGCCAAAAGAGGAAGACGTCTACTATAATCGAACATTGGATAAGGCTTTTAAAGTCATCTCAAGTCTACAAGCGATTATTGCAGTCCTAGAAACAATTCAAGAAGAGGGCTACCAGGAATGCCATGGGGAAATTTTTGCCAGGAATGTACAAATTTTAAATGATTATGGTTATTTGTTTCCTTTTACCATTGAGGAATTTCAACGTGTGAACAACCCGGAAGTATTAAGTAAATATGCAAAGCCTGCGAATCAATATTTGGCTTAATACATAAGGTAGTCGTTGCCTTAACGTACAAACATCCCTGCTCAATCATTCGAGCAGGGATTTCCTTTTATTTGGAACTTGCCATTGCACTTTCGAACCATGTTTTAAATTCATTATGGTCCTCGTGGTATCCAACAAGACGTGAAACTTCCTCACCATTTTCAAAGTGAATTAAAGTTGGTGTATATTCGATACCATAATCTTTCCAGCCTTCTTCAAACTCTAGAAGATTGTATTTCTTTAAATCAAGTCCCATTTCATCAACCATTGGAACGATGACTGGCGTTGTATTTTGACAGTGTGAACATGTTGGACTGTAAAAATAGACAGTCATACTTTCACCATTTTTTAGCTTAGTTTCTAATTCGTCAGGTAATATTTGATTTCCATAGTTTGGGTCGTCTAGCTGGGCAAGTGTCGCTGGATCTAATTTATCTTTACCGTACGGATTCCCTTCTGCTTTTTGCTTGTTTTGAGTAGTTGATACATAGGCAAGCGCACCAAAGAGAACAACGATAATGGCTGTAAAAATAATAATCTTTTTCAAATCTATTTCCCTTCTTTCAACTTTTTTAATGTGATAAAGCTAGTTATCGCAATGATTGTAAAACCAATTAAGGCTAAAAAAGGAATCGTCACAAAGCCGAACCAGTTAATATACTGGCTTGTACAAGGCACAATTCCACAAGCAAGTGAATTCTCACCAACTGTAGGTACCTTTTGAACTAGATAATGGTAGATTGAAATGGAGCCACCCATTATAGATAGTATAAAAGTATAAAGTGCGATAGAGTAGTTCTTTTTAGCAATCCCAATACCCAAAATGATGACAAGAGGGTACATAAAAATTCGCTGGTACCAACATAGTTCACATGGTACGAATTTTTGGATTTCTGAAAAATAAAGACTGCCAAGAGTGGATATTAATGCGGCTGCAAAAGCAATAAATAAATAGGTCTCCAGCATTTTTTCTTTTGTTTTAGAATTCATCGAATCCCTCATTCCACATAAGTATACTCAAAATTATAGTATCACTACAGGAGATTGTAAAATGCAAAATCTTGATTTGAAGATATTTTTGTGAACAAAATGTGACAAAGTTAAGTGTAGAAAAATGGACTTTGCTGCGTAATTCCTTATAATAGGAGGTGGATTAGTAGGAAGGAGATGATTTTTTGATAAAAGCAGTTATTTTTGATTTCGACGGGTTAATTTATGATACAGAAACGAATGAATACAATGTGCTAAATGAAATATTTCAAGAGCATGGTTCCGAGCTTCCAATGTCTGTATGGGGCAAGGTCATTGGAACTCAAGCGGGATTCAATCCTTTCTCATTTTTAGAAGAACAAATTGGGAAAAGAGTAGACCATGAGTTACTCACCGAGCAAAGACATACTCGGTTTCAGGAACGTATGAAGAATGAGGGGGCACTGCCTGGAGTCGAAGAGTATCTATCGGCGGCAAAGAAGGCAGGCTTAAAAATAGGACTAGCATCAAGCTCCGATTATAAGTGGGTTTCCACTCATTTAAAAAATCTGTGCTTATTTGATTACTTTGAGTGCATTCGTACTTCAGATGATGTTGAAAAGGTAAAACCAGACCCCACTCTTTATTTAGAAGCAGCCAAATGCTTGGGTGTGCAACCAGAGGAATGTCTGGTTTTTGAAGACTCCGCCAATGGAGCACTTGCAGCGAAACGTGCAGGAATGTACTGTGTGATCGTACCGAACCAGGTTACGAAGGATTTAGATTTTTGTGAAGTGGATCATCGATTGGAATCGATGGCGGCGGTTCAATTACATGAACTTATTGAAAAAATTAAAAAGTAACCATCAAAAAACCACGATTCATATCAAAACAGATATCAATCGTGGTTTTCTTCAATTAAATAAATGTCTTAAGCCATTCAAATGCTTCCTCTTCATCCGAACCTTCAATTCGAACCGTAAGGATTTGTCCTTCACGGATACCTGCACCCATTAAACCTAAAATGCTTTTAGCATTATAAGATCTATTTTTTAGATGAAATTCAACATCACTCGTATATCGGCTTAAGTTCTGAACTAATTTCCCGGCTGTTTTCGCATGTAGGCCATCCTTGAGCGTAACCGTCACTTCTTTTTCAATCAATGCATTGTCACTCCTTACAAGATTTTTTTAAAAAAGACCATTACTACATTTATTCAGTGAAAAAGATTTTAGACCTGAATAAAAATTGCTCTTCTAGGTAGCAAAAAATATGTAAGCGTGTTAATTTTTATGTAAGGATAAGTTTTTAGGGGGGCTAATCAGATGGAACAATACATACTTTCGCTGGATCAAGGTACCACAAGTTCTCGTGCTATTTTGTTTAATCAAAAAGGGGAAATCGTGCATGCTGCACAAAAAGAGTTTACACAGATCTTTCCTCAGCCAGGCTGGGTGGAACATAATGCAAATGAGATATGGGGCTCAATATTAGCAGTGATGGCTTCGGTCCTATCCGAAGCAAATGTAAAGCCAGAACAAATTGCAGGGATTGGGATTACGAACCAACGTGAAACCACAGTTGTGTGGGATAAAGAAACAGGTCAGCCGGTGTATCATGCGATTGTTTGGCAATCCCGTCAAACAGCAGGTATTTGCGAGGAATTAAAAGAAAAAGGCTTAAATGAAAAGTTCCGAGAAAAAACGGGTCTACTGATCGATGCCTATTTTTCAGGTACAAAAGTAAAATGGATTTTAGATAACGTCGAAGGTGCGCGTGAAAAAGCGGAAGCGGGCAAGCTCCTATTTGGAACGATTGACACATGGTTAATTTGGAAGCTTTCGGGTGGAAAAGCGCATGTTACGGATTATTCAAATGCCTCAAGAACATTAATGTATAACATTTACGAATTAAAATGGGACGATGAGCTGTTAGAGTATTTAACCGTTCCAAAGTCGATGTTGCCCGAGGTTCGTCCTTCATCAGAAGTGTATGCGACGACAACGACATATCATTTCTTTGGTCAAGAGGTACCGATAGCCGGTGTAGCGGGTGACCAGCAGGCAGCACTTTTTGGCCAAGCATGCTATGAACAAGGTATGGTGAAAAATACCTATGGCACAGGCTGCTTTATGCTAATGAATACAGGAGACCAAGCCGTACCTTCTAAACATGGATTGTTAACAACAGTTGCATGGGGCATTAACGGGAAAGTTGAATATGCTTTAGAAGGAAGTATATTTGTTGCGGGCTCAGCGATTCAGTGGCTTCGCGATGGGCTTCGGATGTTTAATGATGCTAAGGATAGTGAAGGTTATGCGGTGAAGGTTGACTCAACCGATGGTGTCTATGTTGTTCCGGCATTTGTAGGACTTGGTGCACCTTATTGGGACAGTGATGTCCGTGGAGCCGTATTTGGCCTTACACGCGGGTCTTCAAAGGAGCATTTCATTCGTGCAACCTTAGAGTCACTGGCATACCAAACAAAGGATGTCTTAACTGCCATGGAAGCTGACTCAGGCATTTCCTTGAAGAAATTGCGTGTCGATGGTGGAGCTGTTAAAAATAACTTCCTAATGCATTTCCAAAGTGGCATTTTAGGCGTACCGGTCGAACGTCCAGTCATAAATGAAACAACCGCATTGGGGGCTGCTTATTTGGCAGGTCTTTCTGTTGGCTTTTGGAAGGATCAATCTGAAATATCAAATAAATGGGCAATTGACCAAACTTTTGAACCAAAAATGAGTGAAGAAAAACAAGAAGAATTATATAACGGCTGGAAAAAGGCAGTACAAGCGACTATGGCATTTAAATAATGGGTGTGCTATCATAAAGATAAGTTAATATTTCGGTAGGAGATTGGGAGAGACCGCAGGAGCATTGTCACTATTGTGCAATGTCTTTTGTGGTCTCTCTTTTTTTCTACCCTCAAGGAGTGGGGACGAATGTCACAGTTTTCAAGTATAAATAGAAGTTCTATTTTAGAGGAAATGGAGAAGGAAGTTCAAGACTTATTTATTATAGGTGGAGGAATTACGGGTGCAGGAATCGCACTTGATGCTTCAACCCGCGGACTTAAGACGGGCCTTGTTGAAATGCAAGACTTTGCAGCTGGAACATCAAGCAGGTCCACAAAGCTCGTTCATGGTGGTCTTCGTTATTTAAAACAATTTGAAGTTGGTCTAGTGGCCGAGGTTGGCAAAGAAAGAGCAATCGTGTACGAAAACGGTCCACATGTAACAACCCCTGAGTGGATGCTGTTGCCACTCCATCAGGGAGGAACGTTTGGGAAGTTTTCAACCTCCATCGGTCTTCGTGTGTACGATTTTTTAGCAGGAGTGAAAAAATCTGAAAGAAGATCGATGTTAAATGCAGAAGAAACATTAAAAAAAGAACCACTCATTAAGAAGGAAGGCCTTAAAGGTGGAGGCTACTATGTTGAGTATCGAACAGATGATGCACGCCTTACCATCGAGGTCATGAAAAAGGCCATTGAAAAAGGGGCAAAAGCGGTCAACTATGCAAAGGTTGAATCCTTTGTTTATGAAAATGAAAAGATAACAGGTGTATATGTAGTCGACCAATTAACAGGCAAAGAATATCAAATTATGGCCAAAAAAATTGTAAACGCAACAGGACCTTGGGTAGACAAAATGCGTGAAGCAGATCATTCGAAAAAAGGAAAAGTATTAAGGCTCACGAAAGGTGTCCATATCGTCATTGACCAATCCAAGTTCCCGTTAAAACAAGCCGTTTATTATGACACTCCAGACGGACGGATGGTATTTGCGATTCCACGTGACGGGAAAACATATGTTGGAACAACAGATACATTTTATGACAAGGATGCGGCTCATCCGACTATTACCGCTAAGGATCGTATCTATTTACTTAACACGATTAACTACATGTTCCCGACCGTCAAAGTAAAGGATTCAGATATTGAATCAAGCTGGGCTGGAGTTCGTCCACTAATATATGAAGAAGGAAAGGATCCTTCTGAAATTTCTCGTAAGGATGAAATTTGGGTTTCTGATTCTGGCTTAATCACAATTGCTGGCGGAAAATTAACAGGTTACCGCAAAATGGCGGAAACCGTAGTGGATCGAGTAGGGAAGCTCTTGGAGGAAGAAGGCCATACTCGTCTTAAACCATGTCAAACAAAGGATATTGCCATATCTGGAGGGAATGTTGGCGGTTCGAAAAACTACCCTGGGTTTGTCAGTGAAAAGGTGCAGCAATTAGTGAAGGAATTCCAGCTTACTACTGAAGACGCAGAAAAATTAACACGATTATATGGTTCAAACATTGAGATTGTGAAAGGAATGATGGCGGATTTGAAGGATTCCGCAACCAAAGCTGATCTTCCACTCGATGTCTTAGCATCCCTTGAATATGGTATTCAGTATGAAATGGTTACAAAACCAATCGATTTCCTTATTCGCCGAACCGGGGCAATGTTCTTCAATATGGATTGGGTCAACGAATGGAAAAAGCAGATTGTGGCCTACATGTCTCATCGTTTTAACTGGACTGACGCTGAAAGAAAAGGCTATGAAGCAGAGGTCGAATCCAATATTAAAGATGCGACAGAACCAAGTGGAGAAGATATGTAACAGACGGAGAAATCCGTCTGTTTTTTATGTGCTGGGCTAATGAATTGGATTATCAAATGAGTGAAAAACAGCTGTTGATATCCCGTAAAGAGGTTAAACGGTATACCAGCTGTGTAGTAAGTAGAAGTTGATATCCCGTAAAGAGGTTAATCGGTATATCAGCTGTGTAGAAAGTAGAAGTTGATATCCCGTAAAGAGGTTAATCGGTATATCAGATGTGTAGAAAGTAGATGTTGATATCCCGTAAAGAGGTTAATCGGTACATCAAATGAAGCAAAACAAGATGTTGATATACCGCATGAGAACTAATCGGTAAATCAGATCCAGGAAAAGGAGATGGTGATATACCGATGCCTAAGCGGATTTCTTCAATATGTAACTATGTTAGTAAAATATTAGCCTTTTTCCTCATTTTCATTCGATTTTATACAATCTATGATAAAATTAATTGGAAATCAACAGGATTTTATATAGAATAAGTAGAAGACAAAACAAGACTTCAATTTACAACTGAAAACAGGAGGTTCATCGTATATGAGCTGGATGGAAAAGTATAACCAATGGCTGAACATGCCAGGGTTAGATCAAGAAATCAAGAATGCATTACTTGAAAAGAAAGACAATCAAAAGGAACTTGAAGATTGCTTTTATAAAAACCTCGAGTTTGGAACTGGTGGAATGCGTGGGGAAATCGGGCCAGGAACAAACCGCATGAATATATATACTGTAAGAAAGGCTTCTGCAGGGCTTGCTGCTTTTATCGAATCATTCGGAGAAGAAGCGAAACGTCGAGGGGTTGTAATTGCGTATGATTCCCGTCATAAATCACCTGAATTTGCAATGGAGGCAGCGAAAACCCTAGCTTCACAAGGCATTCAAACCTATGTCTTTGATGAACTTAGACCAACACCAGAGCTTTCGTATGCAGTACGTCATTTAAATGCTTTTTCAGGAATCGTCGTAACAGCTAGCCATAATCCACCAGAATATAATGGGTATAAGGTATACGGTTCTGATGGAGGACAACTACCACCCGAAGCTGCTGATACAGTCATTGAAAAAGTAAATGCAATTGAGAATGAGCTTGAACTAAATGTGGGTAGTGAGGAAGATTTAAAGGCTTCTGGACTTATTCAAATCATTGGTACTGAAATTGATAATGCGTATACAGAAAAACTAAAAACCATTTCAATCAATCCCGAGCTTTCACGGGTTGGAGTAAAAGTTGTGTTTACGCCACTTCACGGAACGGCTAACAAGCCAGTTCGTAATGGCCTAAAAGCTTTTGGCTATGAAAACGTTACAGTTGTAAAAGAACAAGAACTTCCTGATCCAAACTTCTCAACAGTAAAATCACCCAATCCTGAAGAGCATGCTGCATTTGAACTTGCGATTAAAGAGGGTACGAAAATTGATGCTGATATCTTAATCGGAACAGACCCGGATGCAGACCGTTTAGGGGTTGCCGTAAAAGATGACAAAGGTGAATACGTTGTATTAACCGGTAACCAAACAGGTGCTATTTTACTTCACTACATTTTATCTGAAAAGAAAAAGCAAGGCATGCTACCTGAAAATGGGGTTGTTCTAAAGACGATCGTTACTTCTGAAATTGGACGAGAAATCGCTAAATCATTTGGGCTAGATACCATCGATACACTTACAGGCTTTAAATTTATCGGTGAAAAAATCAAGGAATACGAAAACACTGGAGATTATAAATTCCAATTTGGCTACGAAGAAAGCTATGGCTACCTAATTGGAGACTTTGTTCGTGATAAAGACGCTGTTCAAGCTGCTTTATTAGCGGTTGAAGTTTGTGCATATTATAAAAACAAAGGTATGACAATGTATGAAGGGTTAATGGAGATTTTTGAGAAATATGGGTATTATCGCGAAGGCCTTGAATCTTTAACATTGAAAGGTAAAGAAGGTGCAGAGCAAATCAATAATCTCCTTGCTAGCTTCCGCAGCACACCACCAATAGCTGTAGCTGGTCGAAAGGTAACTCGAATTGAGGACTATAAAGAGAGTGTTCGCACAAATGTAGGGGAAGGTCAAAAAGAAGAAATTAAACTTCCAAAATCAAATGTGTTAAAATACTTTCTCGAAGATGGTTCATGGTTCTGCTTAAGACCTTCTGGAACAGAGCCAAAAGTAAAATTCTATTTCGGTGTCAAAGGAAATTCATTAGCAGATAGCCAAAATGCGTTAAATGAAATTTCATCAGATGTCATGAAACAAGTCAATAACAACTTATAAATAAAAGGGACCCTATGGGTCCTTTTTTTATGTAATAAGTGGGGAACAGTTCCCCACTTACATATGAGCAGCTAATTCTTCCATGCTTTCTGTGGATGCATGGTCTATATAGCGTAGTAAAGAATATAACTGTCGTTCAATAACGGAATAGTCTTTTTCAAAATTATATGCGTGTAAAAAGTGTTCGATTTTTTTTGAAAGGAAATCATCCTTTGTTCGAACCATTAGAATAAGTAGGTTGTCCCACTGTGAACGATGTGTATAGTAAAGAGCTTTGTCGTAATCTACGGTATTCATCGCTTTTTCCCTCCTCTTTAGGAGTTGATTATAGTTTGTGGAGAAACGAAGATTTTTCTCGGTGTAAAACTTGGGCAAGAAGCCAAAACAATTTTGAATACATAAAAATGGCTCATTGTTTTTCTGGAAAAAATAAAATGATTAATATCTCCTGTAAACGCACAAAATACAATTGATTTTTACATAGGAGGTAATGACATTGGTAAAAAAGATATTCATCCCAATTTTTTGTAGTATGTTCCTTTTGGCAGGGGGTGGACTTGTAGGTGCACAGCAGAAACCACCTCAAAAACCGCCACAGGAGGAGCAACAGCTTCCAACAGATTATGAAAAATGGGGAAAAATTGCAGTTGAAGTTACAAAGTTAAATTACTCGGATAGCAGGATTAGTGATTATCAATATAGGGGTAGAGAAGAAATCACGGATAAGCAATCAAAGGATACGTTCGAATTGACTATTCAATCAAAAGACCGTACGTTTACAGCAAGAGTGATGATTCTGTTTAATCCCCAAACAGAATCGTTATTATCCTTAAGCATTGAAGAAGTAAAATAAGGGATGGAAATGGCCACGAATTGTGGCCATTTTTGGTTAAAAACATATAACATTCAAATCCCCCATTCATGATTTTGACTAATTACTCATAAATTGTGATAAGGACGAAAAGGGGGAGATCAACTGTGAGAGATTCGGACCGTCAGGCGCTCGAATATGCAATTGATGAAATTACAGAAATTGCAGAAGGATTTGGGCTTGATTTTTATCCAATGAGATATGAAATTTGTCCTGCAGATATTATTTATACATTTGGTGCTTACGGGATGCCAACACGTTTTTCTCATTGGAGCTTTGGAAAGCAATTTTATCGAATGAAGCTACAGTATGATTTAGGTTTAAGTAAGATTTACGAGCTCGTCATCAATTCTGACCCATGTTATGCATTTTTGCTTGATTCCAATTCCCTCATTCAAAACAAGTTAATTGTTGCCCACGTACTTGCACACTGTGATTTTTTCAAAAATAATTTTCGTTTTAGCAATACAAAGCGTGATATGGTCGAAAGTATGGCCGCAACCGCTGAGCGGGTAAAACATTATGAGCATTTATACGGAAAGCTTGAAGTGGAGACATTTTTAGATGCTGTATTGGCCATTCAAGAGCATATTGACCCTTCTTTAATGAGGCCAAAGCTTGCGTGGAGTCTTGAGGATGAGGAAGAGGAGGAAGTCAAACGAAGGTCTTCACCTTATGATGATTTATGGAACTTAGATCGAAAGCAAGCAAATGAAAAGCCGGTTACTCGAAAGAAAAGAAAATTCCCACCACAGCCTGAAAAAGATATTCTTTTATTTATTGAACAATATAGTCGCGAACTTGAGGATTGGCAGCGTGATATCTTAACAATGATGCGCGAGGAAATGCTCTATTTCTGGCCTCAGCTTGAAACGAAAATTATGAACGAAGGCTGGGCTTCGTATTGGCACCAGCGCATTATTCGTGAAATGGATTTAACGTCTGATGAAGCGATTGAGTTTGCGAAGCTTAACGCAGGTGTTGTTCAGCCATCAAAAACAAGCATTAATCCATATTATTTAGGTTTGAAAATCTTTGAAGACATAGAGGAACGCTACAATAACCCCACGAAGGAAATGATGGAACGTGGTGTTCAGAAAGCCTCTGGACGAGAAAAAATCTTTGAGGTTCGCGAAGTGGAATCGGATATTTCGTTCATTCGAAATTATTTAACAAAGGATTTAGTACTGCGTGAGGACATGTATCTGTTCCAAAAGCAAGGTCGAGATTATAAAATTATTGATAAGCAGTGGACACAAGTTCGTGACCAGCTTGTAAACATGCGCGTCAATGGAGGTTTTCCGTATATCACCGTCAATGATGGGGATTATCTAAAAAGTGGTGAACTGTACTTAAAACACTGGTACGAAGACATTGAATTAGACTTAAAATATCTTGAAAAAGTACTGCCTTATATTTTCCAACTTTGGGGCAGACCGGTTCACATGGAAACCATTCTTGAGAATAAAACAGTTGTGTTTACGTATGATGGCAAGTCCGTCCATCGAAAATATATTTAAAAAAGTAGAGAAGCTGCTGTGTTTGGTGGTAGCTTCTTTACGTTGTGCTTAAAACGAAAAAACAGTCCTTTTGCATTTTCATGCAAAGAGGACTGTTAATGATTTAAGATAAGGATAAATCTTGTTCAGTTGATTGAATTGTTCGTTGTTTTTTAGATTTTTTAAAATAAAGTAGCTCATAGATACAAGGGATGACGATTAGTGTCAGAAGGGTTGCCATGGCTAAGCCACCTATAACTACGATGGCGAGACTTTGTGAAACTAAGCTTCCGGTTTCAGATTCTTTCAATAAAAGCGGGAGCATCGCACAAATTGTGGCAATCGCCGTCATAAAAATCGGCCTCATTCTAGTAGCTGTTGCTTCTATGAGTGCATCTCGAATCGTCATTTTTTGTTCATTTTGTTTAACTCGATCAAGAAGAACTATCGCATTTGTTACGACAATTCCTATAAGCATCAGTGCCCCTAATAGAGCTGTTATATCAACAGATATTCCACTAATAACAATTCCTAATATAGCACCAATTGCAGCTAATGGAAGTGAGAAAAGAATGGCAATAGGTGCCTTAATGGATTTAAATGTGATCACCATAATTAAAAATACAATCCCAATTGAAACAAGCATGATGAGAAATAAATCTGTAAAGTCTTCTGTCTGTTGGGCGCTTGCTCCTCCAACAAGAACTTCTACATTATTTGGTAGCTTCATTCCTTCCAGATCCTTGTTATCTCCAAATATTTCAAGATTTACCTTGCTCGATATTTCAGACAGTTTTGCAGGGTCTACAGCAGCTGTGACACGAAGATAGGTTTCTCCATCTTTATGAAATTGGTTTGTTGAACGTTCTTCACTTTGTAAGGAAGCAATCGATGAAACTGGTACAAGACCGCCTTCTGTTAAGACTGGAATATTTTTTAAGTCATCCGGTGTCTTAGTGTCGATAACAGGCTCTAACACAACGGGTGTTTGTTTATCATCCAATGTAACTGTTCCAATCGGGGTTTGATTGAGCATCACACCAAGTTGGCCTGCAATTTGTTCTGTATTTCCTTTCAAAGGATCAACGTTCAAGGAATACACAGTTTTCTTTTCATCTTGGTTTGTTGTTACCTCTTCAACACCATCGATGTTTTCAACTTTTTCTTTAGTCGTGTTTGCGACTGTTTCAAGATCTGACACGTCCTCTCCAATCACATCGATAGTGATCGTGGTACTAGCCCCTCCCATCATAAATGAAGATGCGAATACGTCAAACTGAGCTTCAGGATATAAATCCTTTTTCTTTTCAACTTCTTTTATCACTTTATCTGTGTTTTCTTTATCTTTTAAGAAAATGCTAAAGCTTGCTTCTGTAGGTGAGCCGACATGACCGAATTGTGCAGCTTCAGCGGAAGAGCCAACTTGAGAAAACATATATTTAACGTCATCTATTTTTCGAATCGATGATTCGAGCTCAATTGTTTTTTCCTTCACCTCTGCAATGGGTGTATCATTTGGAAAACTTAAAGTGGCAACAACATAGTCGGCGGACGAGTTGTCGACAGCACCTTTAGGAATGGCAAAGTATGTCCCGATAGAACCAGCAAACAATAAAAATGAAACTGTGAAAACAATCCATTTATGATTTAATGACCACGTGACCATTTTTGGAAAACGAATAGCTGGTTTATGTTTAGGAAGCTTAGTATTCTTCAATAGCCCAGCGCTCATGACTGGTACAACTGTTAATGCAACAAGTAAGGAAGCGAGTAACGAATAAGTTACCGTTAATGCGAATGGTAATAGAAATTCTTGAAGTCCACCATTTAACAAACTCATCGGCAAGAAAACTGCTACGGTTGTTAGCGTTGAGGAAGTAATGGCTACTCCTACTTGTTTTGTAGCATCAATTACCATTTGGACAGAGAATTTCTCGGTTTGCATTTTTCGGAAAATGTTCTCAATGACAACAATACTGTCATCTACAAGACGCCCAACGGCAACCGCTACACCACCTAAAGTTAAAATATTCAATGTAATTCCAGACCATGACAGTAGGAATAATGTGAAACAGAGAGAAAGTGGGATCGAAACAATTGTAATAAAAGTCGTTCTGATATTACGCAGAAAAATCATGATGACGATTGTGGCGAATAAAGCTCCAAGAAGGACTTCCTTCATCATTGTTAGCACCGACGTTTCCACCATATCAGCAGATGAAACATACACTACGGACTCCTGCTGATCATACTTTTCATTAATTTCCTTTGTCACCTTTTCCACTTCTTTGCTGACTGTTACTGCATTTGATTGGCTGTCTTTCGTGATGCTAATATCTAAACTATCTTTCCCGTTAAAACGACTTATGAAGTTTGCATTATTTGTTTTTTCAATCGTTGAGATATCTCCTAGCGTAACATCTGGAGCTACAAGTAAACCTTTCAGTTTTTCCAAACTCGTTACGTTACCAACTACCTTAATATTGCTTGATTTTCCATCAATCGTTTTTTCTCCAATACTTAAGGCAGTATTTTGACCTTGAAGAACACCCATAACGGCCTGAAGTGAAACTTGTTTTTCTGATAACTTTTCATTATCAATTTTTACGGATACGATTGAGTCTGTAATTCCATACAAATCAGCACTTGAGACACCTTTAATATCTTGGTATATGGGCTGGAGTTTTTCCCGTGCAAATGCTATATTTTCTGCGGTCATTCCATCTTCAAACGTAACAGCAATGTTTACAATCGGAATCATCGAAGTATTAAGCTGTGTAACAGTTGGCTTTGATATGTTAGATGGCAGAGCGACGTTGTTAAGTGCATCTTGCACATCTTGCTTTGCTTGCTTCATATCAGAGCCAGCTTCAAAAAATAGATCAGTTTTCGAAAATCCATCCCCTGTTGTGGAATAAACAGAAGTTTTTCCATTTACACCATTTACCGCTCTCTCCACAGGAATGGTCACTTCTGTTTCCATTGTTTTGGAATCTGTACCTGGACCCATTGCAATAATCGTTACCTGTGGATTATCAGCTTCAGGTAAAAACTCCATTGGGAGCCTAAAATAACTAACTATACCCATTACTAAAATTAATAGGGTCATTAATGCAACCGCAGGCTTATTGCTAAATGCCCATTTTGTTATAAACGACACTGGTCAGTCACCTCTTTAAAATAGTAAATTTCATAAAAACATAAATTGATTTGAAGGGTTTAACTGAATTGACAAAAAATTAACACTTTTACATTACTTTCATAATTTTACCTCTTTTCCCAATTGTTATACCTCATCATCATTGTAGGAAAAGTGAACCTTCAAGGCATTGAGCCGTAGCATTAACTTCTTCTAAGACCTGGGACCTATTGGAAAAGTTTAATTTGTAAAATCGCTCTCCAAAAAGGTGACGTTCTTCACAGACTTTATATGAAAATTAAACTAAAATGGATTTCAAATATCATTGGAGGGGAATGTAGTGGAAGCAAAGAATTTACCTTTAGTGTACTCATGCTCAGGTTGTTCATCGGCTGCACAAACGGCGAACACGATTGCCATAAAAATGGACCGTGAAAATGTAGCTGAAATGTCTTGTATTGCAGGTGTGGGAGGAGATGTAAAACCACTTGTAAAAACAGCAAAATCAGGACGTGATATCATAGCGATCGATGGTTGTCATTTAGCGTGCTGTAAACATATTTTGGCAAGACATGATCTTGAAGCAAAGCATCATTTTGTACTAACGAATTTTGATGTTCCAAAAAAGCAACATCAAGACCCAGACCCTCAGCTTACCCAAAATGCATATAAACAGATTTTAGAGTTAACGAAATAATACTGATTTTAAAAATTAAATAGATGTAAAAAAGGAAATCAAGTGTCTTTTACAGAAGATAATAACTAGGCTTTTTGGGGAGGTAGTTTTGTACAATAAAATCTTACTAGCAGCAGATGGATCGGAGCATTCCAAACGTGCTGCAGATCATGCAATTATGATTTCCAATGCCAATCCATATGCAAAAATTGAGATTGTCTATGTTGTCGATCCGAATAAGGTGAAATCCGATGTGTTAGAGAATTGGAATGCTCCCGATATTGGTGACAGTCGCAGATTTCGTTTAAAGGATATAGAAAAACGAATAAGGAATTCCGGGATTGCTTATGAACTTATCTTTCTCCACGGTGAGCCGGGCCCTACTATCGTTAGTTATGCGAATAAAAATAAGTTTGACCTTATTATCATTGGGAGTAGAGGACTCAATGTCTTGCAAGAGTTTGTCCTCGGAAGTGTTAGTCATAAAGTGGCTAAGAGGGCCAATTGTCCAGTGTTAATTGTCAAATAAAATGAGCAGGTAGTCTTTTCTTTGAAAAGCACTAGCTGCTTTTTGTTTTGTTTAGATTGTCTAAAAACTACCATTAAAGATTTATGTTTTTTATTATTCCTTAGTGAAAGTTAAAGAAAAGCGAAGGATTGGGAAGATAAAAAGGGGTGATTGCGTTTACACTGTGATTTCACAGAACAGCGACAATCCGCTATACTATGATTTGTTCAAGACGGACCCGACTTTCATGAGAGTTGAAAGTCAAAAAATAGATAGACAACATCTAAAAAAAGGTAGAAAGAGGTGCTCAATTGGATTTATCAACATTTAAAACTGAATGGTTTGGCAATGTACGTGGAGATATTCTTGCAGGTATTGTTGTTGCACTTGCGCTTATTCCGGAGGCAATTGCCTTTTCACTAATTGCAGGGGTTGACCCAATGATTGGGTTGTATGCATCTTTCTGTATTGCGGTTACAATCGCATTTGTTGGGGGAAGACCTGGGATGATTTCTGCAGCAACAGGTGCAACTGCCTTGTTAATGGTCACATTGGTTGCTGATCACGGTCTTCAATATTTACTGGCTGCCACGATTTTAACGGGGGTTATCCAAATAATCATGGGTGTGTTAAAGCTTGGAAGACTCATGAAATTTGTTCCACGCTCTGTAATGACGGGATTTGTAAACTCACTTGCGATTCTAATTTTTGCGGCCCAGTTGCCGCATTTTGCAGGTGAATCATGGGTAATGTATGCAATGGTAGCAGGAGCTTTGGCGATTATTTATATTTTCCCACGTTTTACAAAGGTTGTTCCATCGCCATTAATTGCAATTATTGTGATGACGATTATCGCCGTCATGACAAATAGTGGAGTGCGTACGATTGGGGATATGGGTGAACTCCCGTCAACTTTACCAACCTTTTTACTTCCTGATATCCCGTTAAATTTTGAAACGTTGAAAATTATTTTTCCATATTCTTTATCGATTGCAATTGTTGGCTTAGTTGAATCGCTATTAACAGCTTCAATTGTCGACGATATGACTGATACTGAAAGTGATAAAAATAAAGAAGCACGTGGACAAGGGATTGCGAACATTGTCTCAGGTTTCTTTGGTGGAATGGCAGGTTGTGCGATGATTGGACAGTCTGTCATTAACGTTAAATCAGGTGGACGCGGAAGACTTTCTGCGTTTGTTGCCGGAACGTTTTTGATGGTCTTAATCTTAGTATTAAAAGATTTCTTAGTCCTAATTCCAATGGCAGCCCTTGTTGGAGTCATGTTCATGGTTTGTATCGGAACGTTTGACTGGTCTTCATTACGCACCCTTCATAAGGTTCCAATCACAGACACGATTGTTATGATTGTAACGGTAATCACCGTTTTACAAACAAATGACCTTTCCAAAGGGGTTTTAGCTGGAGTTATCTTAAGTGCCATTTTCTTTGCTTCTAAAATTTCAAAAGTAAAAGTTACAAGTCTTTCAGCACAGGATTCGCAAAAGAAAGTATACAATGTCTCAGGACAACTGTTCTTTGCTTCTGTTACCGATTTTGTAACTAGCTTTGATTTCAAGGAAGATGTAAAGGAAATTGATCTAGATTTATCAAATGCCCATCTTTGGGATGACTCTGCGGTAGGGGCGATTGATAAGGTCGTCATTAAATATCATCAAAATGGGATAAAGGTAAATATCAAAGGCTTAAATACAGAAAGCAATAAATTAGTTGAAAAACTTGCTGTTTACAAGATGCCCGGTGCTCTTGATAAAGTCGCAAATGAATAAGATAGTTAGACACGCTGTTTATACGCAGCGTGTTTTTTTGTCTTTAAAAGTTATTACGGGCAGAACTTTTAGTTACCCCCGAAACTACTAAAAGTCAGTAGTATTTTTTTGCTCTTAGGCGAGTAGGAATACCTTCCTACAATAAAATAAGAACACCTTCCTATATGAATAAGAATGGAAGGTGATACTTTTTTACGACAATTTCCAGCAAAATAGGTAACAGGATAAATATTTAAAAAGTCAGACGAGAATCACTATACATCCAAATCTGTAGAGGGAAACGCTTTTTCATTATAGAAAGATGAGTCATTCTTATAAGGGGGATAACAATGGCAGGACTATCTTTTTTCAAACAGCTAACAAGGTTTTCAAATGATGATACATTTTTACCTAAAACAGCAAAATATGAGATGGAGGATAATGAATATTTATTAAAAGCACTGATCGATAATCATCCCCAAGCCGTTTTAGCCTTTGATGTAAATGTGAATTTATTGCATTTTAACCCGTCAGTACTAAAAACATTTGGATACAAGGAAAAGGAATTACCTAGTAAATTACAACAATATTTACACGGAACTAATAAATACAAACGAAAAAAACATCACCAACTTGCTCTACAGGGAAAAGTACAAAATTATCAAACTGGAGTAACACATGCAAATGGGGAAAAAATCGATATTGATGTTACTTTAATACCTATTAAAAATAACAATGGCGAAACGACAAACATTTATGCAGTAGCGAAAGATATAACAACATATGTTCAACATGAGAGAGAATTGAAGAAAATCAAAGGCAGCCTTGAATTAGCGCAAAAAGTGGGTGCAATCGGCAGTTATGACTATGACATTATTGAAGATGAGGCCTATTGGTCAAATCAGATGTATGTGCTATACGGAATAGAGGACGTGGAACAATTTGTTCCAACATTTGGCGGAATTTCAGAGCTCGCCCATCCGGAAGACCGGGAAAAGTTTAAAAAAGCTGTGCTTTCAGCAATTAAAGATAAAAGAAGTTTTAGTTCTGAATTTAGAATCCTTCGTAAGAATGGGTCAATTATTCATGTATATAATCAAGCAGATGTCATTTTAGACGAAGAAAAGAATCCTGTTCGATTCATAGGAACTGTTCAAGATATCACTAAAAGAAAAACTGCAGAGCTAAAGCTCAAAGAAAATGAAAAATTAATAGAACATATTTTTGATAATTTAGATGTAGGCATCTGGTCTTACGATATGAAAAAAGCCCAATATGAGTTGGTATCAAAAGGGACCGAATCAATTACAGGGTATTTACCTTCTCATTTTTCTAATCGTCTATCCTGGGATTCTCTCATCCATCCAGATGATTTTTCGGCTTTCCAACAGCGGCATTTAAATATACAAGAGGGGCAGAATTTCAATCATCAATATCGTATCATTCATCGAAATGGCGAAATAGTATGGGTTCATGAACAAGTATTACCAGTCTATGATGATAGCCATAATATCGTAAGACTTAATGGAATCGTTTCAAATATCACTGAACAAAAAGAATATGAAAAGAGAATTCAATATTTAGCTTTCCATGATTATTTAACCAAACTGCCGAACCGCATCCTTTTTGAAGAGAAAGTGAAAGAATTAATTAGCGTTTCGAATAACGATAGAAATCACTTCTCCATCTTATATCTTGATTTAGATCGCTTCCGGAATATTAATGAATCACTTGGACACCACATTGGGGACAAATTACTTTATGAGTTTGGGCAAAGGGTGAACATGTTATTAAACAAAAATTCTTTATTTGCTAGGCTTGGCGGTGATGAGTTTGGCGTTATAATCTGGGATTATCAAGAGTCAGATTACCCGATTGCTGTTGCAAAATTAATCATTGATTGCCTTGACGTACCATTTTATATTGAAGATTTTGAATTACTCATCACCACGAGTGTCGGCATAAGTACTTATCCTGAAAACGGGAAAACAATAGAGGAGTTAGTTAAAAATGCGGATGCGGCTTTATATCGAGCAAAGTCAAGTGGTAAAAATACGTATCATATTTATTCTTCCTCATTAAGCATCAATTCCTTCAAGCAGTTTTATCTTGAAAGGGATTTAAGAAAAGCGATTGAGAAGAACCAATTAGTTGTCTATTTTCAACCAAGAGTAGATTCCAGTACAGGTAAAATAGTAAGTGCGGAAGCATTGGTACGATGGGAGCATCCTGTGTGGGGACTTGTATCCCCACTCGAATTTATTCCGCTTGCCGAAGAAACAGGATATATTAATGAAATTGGGGACTGGGTTTTAAGGGAAGTATGCAATAGTCTAAACCAATGGAAACAACAAAACTATGAAGTGGTGCCAATTTCCGTTAATATATCGGCACAGCGATTCCTAAAAAGCGATTGGAAATCAAATTTAATCACTACATTGGAAAGTAGCGAAATGGATCCATCATTAATCGAATTTGAAATTACGGAAACGACCATGATTAAGCATGAAGAAACCGTAAAATTAGCTCTACAATTTATTAAGAGTCTAGGGATTAAAATAGCTTTAGATGATTTTGGAACAGGATATTCTTCTATCACATATTTAAAGGATTATCCAATTGATACAATCAAGATTGACCAATCTTTTACGAAACATATTGCAAAAACAGATAATGTCGAAACCATTATTAAATCACTTATTTTTATGGCGAAAGGTTTAAAAATGAATGTTGTAGCAGAAGGTGTAGAAACAATTGAGCAGTTAACTTTTTTGAGACAGCAGGAATGCCAAGAAATTCAAGGGTATATCTTTAGCAAACCGGTACCAGAGGAGACTTTTCAAGGTTTATTAAAGAAAATGATTTTGAAACCAAGCTTTAACAGCGACACATCAAAATTTCCGAACAGAAGACGTTATTATCGAATTAATCTTTTATTCCCAATAAGTTCACAAATGACACTCACTACGATACTTGGAAATAAAGTTGAATTAGGAAATACGGAAATTTTAATTGAAGACATCGGCCCAGGTGGATTAAGATTTCTATCAACCATTCACTTACCAGTACGACCGGATATCTCGTATCAATTCAAGACAAAGATCATGGATGAGATGATGACTTTAAATGGTCATGTTGTTTGGAAGGAAGAAGTAAAAGGAGTATTCCAATATGGTATTAAATTTAATATGGAGGAGAGTCAAAGAGATGAACTTGTAAAGTTTTTAAATTATTTTTCTCTCCAATTAAGAAATAACCCATTTGTTCCAAACTGTGATTTTGTAAAGGAAGAGAAAATTTGCTATTTAAAAAGAGCAACCCCGCAAGAGTAAAAAAGGGGATGCTCTCTCTTTTTTGTTGAAATGGAAAAAAATATAGTCTATTTTACACTTATATTAAAATCCACCCAACCTTCCAAGTGTGATATTCTATTATAGAATATGTCGAAAATTTGTTTATTTGGGGTGTGGGAATGTCAACGGTGGAAAAAATAAATATTCTCTTAGTGGATGATCGCCCAGAGAATCTCTTAGCTTTAGAAGCCATTATTGAAAAAGATAATTACAATCTTATTAAAGCCTATTCAGGAGAAGAAGCTTTAAAGTATCTATTAAAATACGAATTTGCTGTCATTTTATTGGATGTTCAAATGCCAGGAATCGATGGAATTGAAACTGCCAAAATAATCAAAGCGCGTGAGAAAACAAAAAATATTCCAATTTTATTCATCACAGCTAATAATATGGACTCGGATCATATTTTTAAAGGATATTCTGTTGGGGCCATTGATTATATCCTAAAACCTGTTGATCCCATTATATTAAAGGCAAAGGTAGATGGCTTTGTAGAAATTTATTCAATAAAAAAACAGTTAATGAAGCAAACAGAATTATTATCTAAAAAAAATAGTGAAATTGAATATGTTGCCTTACATGATTATTTAACGGGTTTGCCTAATCGCAGAATGTTCCAAGATGAATTAGCCTCCCGTGTAACCGAAGCAAAAAAAATGAATCAAGCAATAGGTGTTATTGTTTTAGACATCGACTACTTCAAGTATGTAAACGATTCGCTTGACTTTAATACGGGAGACCGGGTACTTCAAGAGATTGCTAAGCGATTAAATCGGACGGTAAGGAGTGGAGACTTTGTTGCAAGATTTGGAGGAGATGAATTCTCTATCATTTTACCTCATACGGATCGTGAGCAAACACTTGAAATTGCGACAAATATTCATCATGCCTTTAATGAACCCTTGTACATTGACCACTATGAATTGTTTTTTACGGCAAGCATTGGATTAAGTATCTTTCCTTATGATGGAGAAGACGTGGTAAATCTTATTAAGAACGCGGGTACCGCTCTGTTCCGTGCAAAAGAACAAGGAAAAAATAATTATAAACTGTATCACTCCGGAATGAATCTTCAATCATATCGGACGTTTATCATGCAAAACGATTTACGTAAAGCGGTTGAACGAAATGAACTTTCGCTTGTTTATCAACCACGTATGGAATTAGAAACAGGTAAAATTAAGAGTGCGGAGGCTTTGTTACGTTGGGAGCATCCAAGATGGGGGAAACTTTTTCCAGGTGAATTTATCCCATTGGCTGAAGAATCAGGGCAAATCATTGAATTAGGTGAGTGGGTTCTTCTAACCGTTTGCAAGCAATTAAGGGCTTGGGCAGAGATGGGGTTAACACCGAGAAGGATAGCCATTAATTTCTCAGCACAGCACTTTCTCCAAAAGGACTTAGTCGAAAAAATGAACCAGATTTTAGTACAATATGATGTAAGTCCTAAGTTAATTGAAATTGAAATTACAGAATCAGTCCTCTTAGGTAATGAAACTGTTGTATCAAAAACACTCAATCAATTAAATGACATGGGAGTAAAGGTAAGTATTGATGACTTTGGGACAGGTTATTCGTCGCTTAGCTATTTAAGACGATTCCCCATTCATGCTTTAAAGATTGATAAAACATTTATTGATGAGATCACAGGTGATTCACCTAATGATACAGTGTTAACAGAGGCAATCATAACACTAGCCCATAATTTGAATATGACGGTTATTGCTGAAGGGGTAGAGTCAGAGCAGCAGATGGCACTGTTACGGAAACTTAAATGTGAAGAGATGCAAGGGTATCTATTAAGCCCTCCATTAGTTATTGATAAATTCGAAGAGTTTCTATCCACTCACAATGAAAAAATGGATAGTAATCTAGAAATTAAAAACACTACTCAACATCATGACCTACCTCCAATTGAGGAACTCGGTGAGCTAGGTGCCATTCAAAATCCAAAAATGATCAGTTCTGCAATCCATATCACAAAGGAAACCTTTTCGATTACAACAAGAGAAATGGATGTGTTTGAGCTCCTTTTATCAGGGTTAACCAATAAAGAAATCTCTGAAAAATTATTTATTAGCGAGCATACTGTAAAAAATCATATAACAAAAATCTTTCAAAAACTAAATGTGACTGATCGTGTTCAAGCAATAGCTTTAGTTTACCAAACATGCTTTGAGATTGGAGAGCCACAGACTAGTAAATAATCGTTACACAGAAAGGAGCCCATTAATGAAAATTAGAACAAAATTATTATTAGGGCTAAGTACATTACCAATTCTTCTAATTGTTCTTATCGCGATTGGATTGTCTCAAATCTCAAGTCTCAATAAAATGAATTCTACTTTGCAATCGAACTATGAATTAACGATTCTAGCAGAGGAAATTCATCGTGGAATTAAGGATGAGGGCATTCGATTACGAAATCTGGTTCTATTTAATGACAAGAAAACAGTTCAAGAAGAAATAGCAAAATTACAGGAATTGGATCAAACAATTTTAACAAATATTGCATCAATTGAGGATAAGGCAGACACCGAAGAACAAAAGGACTTAATTAAGAAGCTTAAAGATACAAATGCTGACTTTAATGTGTATCAAAACGAGTTAATCAATCTGGTGAATGCGGGGAATAAGGAAGAAGCTCTCCAGTTAATTGATGAGAGTTCAGTCCAGATTCATGAAGAATTTTTTACCATTCTTACAGATATAACAGATTCTTTAGAGGCTACACAGAAATCGTCACTAGATACTATTGTTTCAGATTTTAAACGTGAACTCATAATAAGTGCCCTTATCTTAATTAGTAGTGTCATTTTAATCATGAGCCTTCTTTCAAAGAGTGTGTGGACACTTTCTTCTAAGTTAAATAAAGTCTCAGCAGTGATGAAACAAGTAGCAAATGGTAGTTCTGCCCTGAATACAAAGGTAGAAGTGATTGCCAATGATGAGATTGATGAAGTGGCAAGTGCTTTTAATATAATGACAGATTCATTAGAAGAACAAATGAAAAAAGAACAAGAGTTAACCTGGGCAAAATCAAATATTGCAGAGATCACGACAAGCTTAACAGGTATAAACGACTTAGAGACGTTAGCACAGACTTTTCTATCTAAGACAGTACCGTTAGTAGAATCAAGCCATGCTGTATTTTATGTTAAGAATTTGGAAGTCGCTGAAGATGATACAGAAAATTATAAACTGCTTGCCTCCTATGCCTTTAAGGAACGAAAGAATCTAACAAATAGGATTCGTGCAGGGGAGGGATTGATTGGCCAGGCAGCACTCGAAAAATCTCCGATTATCTTAACAGATGTCCCGTCTGATTATGTACGAGTAAGCTCAGGGTTAGGTGAAGCATCACCTCTAAATATATACGTTTTACCGATTGTTTTTGAGGGGGATGTAAAGGCAATTGTCGAAATTGCTTCTTTCAAATTATTTAGTGATACTCAACAAAATTTCCTTGAGGAATTGATGAATAGTCTGGGCATTATCATTGAAAGTGTAATGGGAAGAATTAGACTCGCAACTTCACTAGAGGAATCACAAACCTTGATGGAGGAAGTTCAAGCACAATCTGAAGAACTTCAGACACAACAAGAGGAACTAAGGGCAACCAATGAAGAACTTGAGGAACAAACACAGGCCCTTCGTCAATCAGAGGAAAAGCTGCAAGTTCAACAAGAAGAGCTAGAACAAACAAATGCAGATTTAGAAGAAAAGGCAAAGAGCTTAGCCGATCAAAATAAGAGATTTGAACAAACGAACAGAGAAGTTGAGGCTGCCAGAGCGGAACTAGAGGAAAAAGCAAAACAACTTGCATTAAGTTCGAAATATAAGTCTGAGTTCCTTGCAAATATGTCTCATGAGCTAAGAACACCGTTAAATAGCCTTCTTATTTTATCAAAGCTATTAACCGATAACCCTGATGGAAATTTATCCTCAAAACAGGTCGAATATTCAAGTACAATCTACTCTGCTGGTAACGATTTACTTGCTCTGATTAATGATATATTGGACTTAGCAAAGATTGAATCCGGAAAAATGGAAGTAAATCCAAGTCAAGTCGTAATTGAGGATTTAGCTGATTTTGCAGAAAAAGGTTATCGACCAGTCGCAAATGAAAAGGGTCTGAAGTTTACGGTTGACGTGAAGAAAGGTGTTCCTTCCTATCTTTATAGTGATGAACAAAAAGTGCAACAGGTATTAAGAAATCTCTTATCAAATGCCTTTAAGTTCACTAGCGTCGGAGAAGTTAAATTGGAAATTTCCAGCTATCAAAAAGTCAATGAAAAACCTTATCTTGCCTTTTCTGTGATTGATAGTGGTATCGGAATTCCAGCTGAGAAACAGGGACTTATTTTTGAAGCATTCCAGCAAGCAGATGGTACAACTAGTCGAAAATATGGAGGAACTGGCTTGGGCTTATCGATAAGCAGGGAAATTGCATCTCTTTTAGGTGGAGAAATTATTTTACAAAGTGAAGAAGGAAAGGGAAGCACCTTTACATTTATTGTTGGTGAGTACCAGCTTGGTACGGAGCAACAAGAGGCCATTAAAGAGGCTGCTGCATCATATGAGCAAATAATTGAACGATTGCCTAAAAGGGAAAAAACAAAAATAGTTGAACAAGAAGTTCCAGTTATTGATGAACATAGCCAGATCAAAAGACTCTTACTTATTGACGATGATCCGTTACAACGGATTGCTCTAATGGAATATATAGGGGATATGGATATCATCATCAAGGCTGTTTCATCAGGCTTTGAAGCAATTGAGGAATTAAAGGTCAGTTCCTTTGACTTCATCATTTTAGATTTAGGGTTACGGGATACGAATGGCTTTGATCTATTAGCAAAAATAAAGAATTCCCATCATCATGAAGATGTTAAAGTGTTAGTCTATACAGGACGTGATCTATCATCAAAAGAGGAACACCATTTAAATAAGTATGTTCATCAAATTATCATTAAGGATGAACATTCTCCGATGAGATTGAAGGAAGAGATTTCATTGCTACTTGATCATCAAGATTCAAAGAAGGATGATATGGAGATGATTTCAGCGAATGCCATTGGTGAGCAAACTAGCCTGCATGGAAAGAAAATTCTTCTTGTCGATGATGATGTACGAAATGTATATGCGATTTCAAATATCCTTGAGATGTACGGAATGAATGTGGTCTTTGCAGAAAATGGGATTGAGGGAATAGAATTATTGCAGCAACAACCTGATATTGACCTGGTATTAATGGACATCATGATGCCTGAAATGGACGGCTATGAGGCAATTAAAAGGATTAGAGCCCATTTAGAATTCACTTCGCTCCCAGTTATCGCTTTAACTGCGAAAGCCATGAAGGAAGACCGCGAGAAATGTATGGAAGTAGGGGCATCAGATTACATTGTCAAACCGATTAATCCGGATCAACTCATTTCATTAATGAAGGTTTGGTTATATTAAGGAGAGGACCCTTAACCTCATGAATACTCTATATGATAACGAGTCAAACAGCATTGAAACAAGAGCTAGCTCTGATCTTGAGAAGATCGAAATTGAATTATTATTGCAAGGTCTTTACAAATGGTGTGGCTATGATTTTCGAAGTTATGCGTACAGTTCCATAAGAAGAAGAATTCTGCATCGTGTGGAGGCTGAAAAACTTACGAGTGTAACAGGGCTGCTTGAGAAAATTTTACATGATTCGGCTTGCTTGCGAAGATTGATAGCAGATTTCTCAATCAACGTAACTGAAATGTTCCGAGACCCGTTATTCTTTTTAGATTTTCGAGAAAAAGTCGTTCCTTTACTGCGGACCTACCCCTCAATTCGAATCTGGCATGCTGGCTGTTCAACGGGTGAAGAGGTTTATTCGATGGCAATTTTGCTTCTTGAAGAGGGATTATATGAGAAGACGAAGATCTATGCAACAGATATCAATGCGGATGTGTTAAAAGTAGCGAAATCTGGGAAATATCCATTAGAAAATATGAAAAAGTATACGAAAAATTATTTGCAATCTGGGGGACATAATGCTTTTTCCGATTATTATACAGTTACAGATAGTGGGGTAAAGTTCCATTCACATTTATCCAAAAATATTGTATTTGCTCAGCATAATCTTGTGACAGACCAATCATTCAATGAATTTCACGTGATATTGTGTAGAAATGTCCTTATTTATTTTAATAAGGAACTGCAAAAGAGAGTGCATCAATTGTTTTATGAAAGTCTGTCGATGTTCGGGATTCTAGGTCTAGGTGATAAAGAGACGATATACTATACCGACAAACAAGATTTTTACGAGGAAATAAGCACGAAACAAAAATTGTATAAAAAGGTAAAATAAATGGGAAAAGGTTGCTTTTTATGAAAAAGCAACCTTTTGATTATGTATTTACGCCATAGCATCATCTTTACCGAAGGCCAGGATTATCTTTCTTATGAGTAGTCCAAGCACAATCCCTGGAATGACACACAACATTGGGAAAAAAACAGGTCCAAACGTGATTCCAAAAAACATAGCTTTCGGTGCAACCATTAAACCGACCGTTACACAATATGCACAGAAGGCAAAAGGTAAAAAGGAATAAGGTGCCTTGCCCCCGCCAGCTTCTTTAAAAGCATCCCACATAGCAAAAAAGTAAAGACAGGGGTAAAACATGAGCCATCCATAGTCAATAGATGTGAGTGCTTGTTGGGTATTACCTAGGAAACTAAGCATGATTGCCTCATTAAAATTTGCAAAGGTATTGACCAAGAACTCTAAGAAAATAAAAGTAATTCCTTTCACATATTGTTTATTTAATAATTGTCCGAACCCCGGTAACGCAATGCTCCAAAAAATACGTTCAACTGCCTTCACATTCGTTTTATCCACCACTCTTCAGTTTCTATATACATATTTTCCTATATGTTACTGTTAATTATTCATTGAATTTCAAAGAATAAAGCACCTGTAAGATTAGGTGCTTTATTTTTAGTCATTACATATGCTCATTTGGTGGTGCTGGCATCCCATGGATGCTGGTTCTGTCAAAGGTTGAGTTGTCTGATGTTTGTTCTTGGAAAGATGGGTCTGCATATTGATCAGTCTGTTCATTCACTTCAGGTTGAGCCTGTGTCGGTTCAACTTCTTGCGAATTGGTGACAGCGGTTTGATTACGATCGTTTTGCTGAAAATAATTGGGTTGAGACGGGTTGGCTTGAAACTCATTATGTTCAAAATTTGTTGGATTTGTGTAGGTTGGTTGTGCGTTTTGAAATTGTTCTGGTGGACTGACACTGGTTTGTTGCTGCTGTGGAATGTCTTGGTATTGCTGAACATGACCAGAATTTTGATTTTGTTGTGGCATACTTTGTTGGTTTTGAGGTGGCTCGTTTTGATTTTGTAGTTGCTCAGCAACTTGTGTAAGTGCTTCCGCTGGTGTATCTGGAATTTTATCGAAAAATCCTTTTCCCTTATCAGGGTTAGAAATGATCCCTAGTGCGGCTAGAAAACCGATGATGGCTGTCACATACGTTTCCCACGTCGTTAAATCTATTTGCATACCTAAATCTTTTAACACCATATATAAAATCGATGCTAGAGAGACCCATAATCCGTAATTTTTCCATTTCATAACTTGATAACTCCTTTTTGTAGTCTCCTTGCATCATATTCGACTGTTGAAAAAAACGTGAAAAAAAGGGGGAGGTTGTACACCTTTAACTAAAAAAGGCCCCTATGATTGGGGCGTAGAGGATACTTGAGATTCATCTTGCAATCTTTCTAATATTCTTCTCTTGCGGTATAACATATTTCCAGTCTCGGTTAAATCTTGAATCATCGAGCGATTTGATATAGCTCCAAAAATAATCCCAGCGATTGGTATCATTTGAAAAAGCTTCTTCCAACCAAATTGATCGCGATACGTATATACAACTTCACGCCACCCTTGCAGTTGCGACATCATCTCATTTGAAGAACTTCTGCCGTGATAAAAGCTGGACAACTCCTTTAGTATCGCCTGCTTTCCAACAACATCTGCAGATGAAAATTGTAAGCATTTAATGATAAAGATCCGTTCATTTTTTTCATTAGGGTCAAATCCATGAATAATGGCTATTTCTTGGAGTGTTTTTAATGACATTCCAAGCAATGCAGGGATATCGACTGCAAGTGTAAAAATTCCGCCGATCCCTGTAGTTGCCCCTTGTAATGTTGCCACCTTTGTCCATTTTTCTGCATGCTCGTTGCTGGCTTCAATCATAGATTGAAGTGGCACTTGTGCAATATCTGAAATCTTTTCAATTGGAGTATTTGCTTTCCGTTCGACAAGGTGTAACATCGCTTTTTCCTGAATGAGATATTTTCCGCCGGTTTGAATATAGCTGCCAATTTCATCGAGTAGTAGCCCGATTTTTTCATGGATAAATTTTGGTGTCAGTTTATCCAGGATTTTGAAAGGGATTCGGCCAATTCGTTCCCAAAACCATAAACCCCCTTGGCTTTTTTCCCAGGCTTCTATCTTCGTTAATTCATTTTCAAGCAATTGTCTCGATTCCATTTGCATTCCTCTTTCTTTTTCATTCATATTGAGTATTACGTATATCGGTAAAAATAGTTTCAAAATTTTAATGACTAATCGTTAGAGTGTACACAAAAATGTCCTTGAACACCTTTAATCTCCAAAAAATAGGAGGATAATATTATACCAAGTTAATTCGAGTATCATGAACTTCTTAAAAACAGGAAACTAGTTCCACTCCAGACATTCAATTCAAATCACCAGACAATCCCTTTTATTAAATGGTATAATATTCTAACCATAAAATTAAGGGCAGTGATAGGATGAATGTACTTTTTGTTATGATTGGTGGGTTTCTTGGGGCGATAAGCCGCTATTCCCTTAGCGAATTGACTCCTGCCCCGAGTGGTTTTCCGTATGGAACCCTAGCCGTAAATTTAATTGGTTGTTTATGTTTAGGATGGTTATTAACCTTTATGGCTAATCAAAAAAACATAAATCCGAAAATATCGCTGTTGTTCGGCACCGGTTTTATTGGATCGTTCACAACATTTTCTACTTTTTCAGTTGAATTGGTTCATTTACTGGAAGAAGGAAATAGCATCCAGGCTGTTTTTTATGTCCTATTAAGCCTTTTTGTGGGAATCTTGCTTGCATTTGTTGGTTATCGTTTAGCTAACTTGCGAAAAATGGGTGAAGAATCTTGATGATATTAGTTGGAATTGGAGGGGCTGTGGGAGCAGCGAGCAGATACCTGGCAGGAATATGGATAGGCAAGATGACCGGAACTAAATTCCCATATCCAACCATGTTCATCAACATTGCAGGTTCATTTTTATTAGGAATTTTAACAGGTTTTAGGTTAACACAAAGCCTTGCGGAATGGAGCTGGTTGTTGTTAGGAGTAGGTTTTTGCGGAGCCTTTACCACGTTTTCAACTTTTGGTTATGAAGCTATTCAATTATTTCTTTCCAAACAATCTGTGAAAGCCTACCTCTACATAGCGGCATCGACCATTATATGTACCATTTTTGCTTTTATTGGTATTCAAATTATAATCTGAAAAAACCAGGTGTACGCAACGAACACCTGGTTTCGTATTCATTATTTTTTTAATACGTCATGGTCAACATAACGTTCGCCATTGATTTCACTGATGACATTAATGGCAACCTTAGCGCCGTCACCCGCAGTAATAATGGTGTGCACACTTACGCCTGCGCAAGTACCTGCAGCCCAAATGCCATCCACATTTGTTTTACCTGCTGCATCAACATCTAGAACAGTTTTAATACGCGGCTCAGTACCTTCTTTAGTCGCAACACCAGCTGCTGCTGCAACATCAGTTAAAGCTCCTGTTGCAAAGATAACGTATTTTCCTTCATATTCACCATTATCAGTGACAACCTTAAAACCATTTTCAGCTTTTTCAACAGAAGTAACCGCATGTTGAACAACCTCAGCACCAAACTTTGCTGCTTGTTTTTGCCCAATTTCCACCAAGTCCGGTCCTTCAATTTCCATTACGCCATAATGGTTTTCAACCCATGCGCGTTTCGTCATCCCTTTATCACTATCTAAAAGTAATGTTTTCTTCCCAGCTTTTGCAGTAAATAAAGCTGCACTCGCTCCTGCGGGTCCAGCACCGACGATAATTACATCAAACATATCAATCGCTCCTTATGTAGAATAGTATTCAATGCTAATTATACCCATTTACAGTTAACCAATCTAATTTTCTGCTTAAAAAAGGGGTAAGAAGGAAGCCCTTCTTACCCTACATTGTTTCAGAAGTCTGATTATAGGTTTGTTTTGTTTGAGCACGCAATTTCTTGTTTCGGTCATGAAGAAAATAATAAAGCACGATGCCGAACAGCACATAAAAACCACTAAAAAAATAAAACGTACCTAGCCCGATTTTTGCACTTAGAAGGCCGACAATAGATGATCCTAAACCGATTCCGGTATCATAGATGGATAAGAATGTAGCTGTTGCGGTACCTCTACGTCTTGGAGCGGCAGCTTGAACAGCAATGGTTTGGAAGCTTGGAAATAATGTTCCCCAACCTAACCCGATTAAAGCGGCAGCAATTAAAAACGTAAGGGATGTAGATGAAGTTCCGAGGAACAGCATTCCGATCGCAAATACCACAATCGATGGATAAACAATCTTGTTTGCCCCATATTGGTCAAACCATTTTCCAGTGAAAGGTCTAGACACGAGTAGTACGACAGCATATACCATGAAAAAGAAGCTTGAAACTTCTATTAACCCAATTTCCTGTGCATATACGGAAACGAAGGATAGGAGGGACGAGTATACAATCCCTAACAGTCCACCAACAATTGAGATTTTAATGGCTGGAACCTCAAAGAGATCCGCAAAAGACAGTTTTGTTTTTGCCACTTCTTGATGTGTTGGTTTTTCTGGTATTCTTGCAGGTACTTTTACAAAGTAACCTGTCAGTAATGCAAGGATGGCACAAATTGCCCCAACGATAAACACGCTATTCATTCCCGATTGATTCATGAGAGTTAAACCTAAAAATGGACCAATGACCATTGCTAGGTTGTTTGACATGATAAAATACCCCATTCCTTCACCTTTACGTGAATCTGGGATAATGTCTGCAATAATTCCTCCAGCAGCTGTTGTTGCCATTCCGAATCCAATACCGTGAAATAAACGTAAAAGTAAAACGGAATAAATGGATGGAGTGAAGAAATAAAAAAGCGATGAAATCATGAAAATAAGCAAGGAAATGGAAAGGACTTTCTTTCTTCCGATGGTATTAAGCCATTGCCCTGCAAATGGACGAATGATGATGGCGGAGAATAAAAATACTGTAATCATGAGTCCTGCTTCTAATTCGTTACCACCTAAATCATTTAACGTGTAAACCGGTAATGTAACCAATAAATAATAAAACGTTAAAAAAACAAAGAAGTTACTTAGAGAAAGATTGAGAAAATCTTTCGTCCAAAGCTTTTGTTTCCCCATATTGTCTCCTCCTGTAGTTATTTAGTAATCTGATGGAACCAATGGTTTAAAAGCTCTTGGAGCTGGTCCTGCGATTCTTTTGGAAAGTTCTTTACTAACCTTTCATTCATTTCAACCATGGCTTGTTCCCAATTTGGATACTCAGCCAACGCCTTTTCCGTCAATTCAATTTGTTTTGTACGCTTGTCTGTTCCTTGGACTTGTTTAACATATCCAAGCTTCACAAGCTTTTGAATGTTTCTTGTCATAGGTGGTGCTTCAATCGTTAAATAGTCACAAAGCTCAGATTGTGTTAAAGTCCCTTTTGTTTTTAAAACAAATAAAACGGACCACTGTGCGCTAAATAGTCCGAAGGGTTCTAATGTTTCATTCACATGTTTCGTAAGCTGACGCGACAATTGATGCACTGCGTGAAATACGTCATGACCTGTTTGCATCAAATCACCTCAATGCATAATTTTTCACAAATTAGTTACCTAGGTAACTATATCATCTTATTCGTTAAAAAAGCAAGTCGAAGGATTAAAACAATTTAGCACCTTATGGGATAATTCATTTACATAAATCAAAAACTAAACACAATTAACAATAGGGGGGACTTTTAAGTGATCGCAAAAGAAATTCTTTCTATTTTACAAGAGAAAATCCAGTTCATTGAAAGAGGAGATAAAGCCATATATTTAGTCGGACCTATCAAGCTTCCTGTAAATTTGGATGGGGAGACAGTTCTTTTCAATTGGTATTGTTGGCTTCTATGTGATGAAGTGACATTTGATACAAATCGAATTATTGAAAAACTTTCGTCGACTAACCTCGCAGAGAGGCAGCAATCTAGTGTTTTAGTCTATGGAGATTTTGAACATGCGGATGAGGCATTGATTCGGATGCACAGTATTTGTCACACAGGTGATATTTTCGGAAGTAAACGTTGTGATTGTGGATATCAACTCAAACAATCGATGAGGATTATTGTTGATCATGGTGCTGGGGCATTGTTTTACCTGGCTAACCATGAGGGGCGTGGAATTGGGTTATTCAGTAAGGCAATGGCTTATATTCTTCAGGAAAATGGCTTAGATACGGTTGAAGCGAATATTCAGCTAGGGTTTAAGGATGATGCCAGAAATTATGATGATGCCATTCGAGTATTGAAGACATTGAGGAGCAAACCTGTGTCATTGATAACGAATAATCCGAAAAAAATGAACGCTTTAAAGGATGCTGGAATGAATGTTTCGGAGCGGATGCCAATCTGGGGAGATGTCTCTGATTATAATCGAAAGTATTTACGGACAAAAGTAGAAAAAGCCGGACACTTAGTCGAAATGGCTCAAGACGAACAGCCATTCTGAAGAAAAATGAGCTAACCTAATCGAGGCTAGCTCATTTTTAATTATACGGAAAATTATCTCCTTCTGTATTTCGGAATGGAGGCAGAAATTGAATCACGATGACAACCGGTAATAAATAGCCAATGAGTGCTTCAGCAATTGCCACAGCCCTTGAGACTCCAAATGGAGTTACATCGCCATACCCCACCGATAAAAGCGTAATCGCACTAAAATATAAGGAGCGTGTCACGATATCAAGTGGTTGCTCTTGATGGGAATCAGACGCATAATGGTCGTGTACAGCACCTAGATCAAGTATGTCTAACAAAATATATATAATAGCAAATGTTAATAAAGTATTAAGATACACAACAATAAAGATCAGTGCTCGATACAGAGTCTTCCGTCGATGGATGAACGACTTCATCATACTCACATCCTTAAAGCTAAGCTTTCTATATATATATTACAAAAACCGTAGAATAGACTAGCCTCCGTTGATGCCTGCCAAAAAAATAAAACCCGGCTTACGTAGCCAGGTTGGGTTTAAAGCATTATGATTCATGAATTGTGTTTTTCTCTTGGACGTATTTACTTATTTCCTTTTCAAATGCATCTTTGTTATCAACGGTTATATAGAGCTTTGTCATTTCTTTTTTTAATCCAAATGGAAGGGTGGCTAAAGCAGGTTCTGTTAATTCAATTTCGAATTGTGGATCCTGTACAAAGAAGTCCGGTAACGTAATCGCAAAGCTTTGTTTTTCTCGCGTTCGTTCTTTTTTTTCTGTAATCGTTGGTTGAAATGATTGAATTGTTTTTAAATCAACTACAATTTCCCGTCTAATTCCAACCTGGGCAAAAAGCTTATCATCTTTTATAACAATTGGAGATAGACGCACTGCATGGTAGTCGGCAATGATCCATAGCAATGCATACACATCCAATGCCGTAAAAATCCAAGCTGCAGTAGGACTCCAGAAATGTGCGATTAAAAAGTGAACCCCAATGACCTCAATAACCATGGCATGGACAAGCATGATAAATAGTCCAAAATAACCTGAATTTGTGTGTATAGAAAATGAACGGATCTGATTTTTGTCCTCCCATTTTTTCTTCCAGGAAAAGAATCCATAATAGAATATTGAAAAATCATAAACGAGTATATCGATCAATTTTTTCTTTCCAAATGTACGATACATTGCATGTCGCATTGTAGAAGGGTAAAAATAATTGAATTCTTTATGCATGTTGTAATTTTGATGGAGGAAAGGAATTTTACGCAATAACATTACTGCAAGGAACAGCTCAATGGCAATAAAGAGACCTTCAAGTCCAAATATACCGTATTTAAAATATTCAAAGATAACTAAATCATGGTGTGGAACGATGATGTAAGCAAACCAAAAGCCACCGATTACAACGGGTAGAAGTGTAATTAAGGAAAGGCGGTTTCGAATCACAAATAGATAAAAAAAGAGTGGTAGGACGATTGTTAAATCAAACAGGGATGCAAGTATCAATGTATCAGTAACAGGCTCAAAAGGTTGAATGACCATAATGGTGTAGTTGGAACTAAGAACTAAAAGCGCAAGGGTTATAAAAATGTAAATGGATCTGTTCTTTTTTCTTGAATATGCCATTTGAAATCCCCCTTAATCCTATTGGTTGTCATCTGAAGTTGTAATAATCGTATGAAGCTTTTTCACAATGGTTTGGAACTGAATCATTTCCTCTTCTGTAAGCTTGGAGTAATATTTCTCCATAATTTTCTGATCAATTTTTTCACTTTCCTCATATAATTCAATCCCCTTGGAACCGAGTGAGATGAGAATTTCACGACGATTGTTCGGGTTAATTTCCCTTTTAATGTAATGTTCACTTTCTAATTTGTTTAGCAATTGACTGACTGCACTTGCTGAAATATTCATAAGCTGTGCTAATTCATTTACTGTCATGGTTCCTTCTTGATGAACATGATGGAGAACGATGGATTGTTTAGTGGTGATATCGTAGTGAAAAATCGATTCAAATTCCTTAAGTAGTAGAGAATTAACCTCATCAAGTAGAGTAAAAGTTTCCTTCATGTATGCTTTGAAATCCATGGTTAATCATCCTTTAAAGTTAATGTTTATAAATAGTTAAGCAACCTTAAATATATTATAAACTTAATCATTTATTCTGACAATAAAAAAAGGCGGCTTTTGCCACCTTTTAGAAAAATATATTAAGAATTTGGTAAATAATTGCTGCCAATGCCGCTGAAATTGGCAGTGTAATAATCCACGTAAGAACAATTTTTCGTGCTACACCCCATTTTACTCCTTTTACACGTTGGGCTGAACCAACACCCATGATTGCGGATGAGATGACATGGGTTGTACTAACGGGTAAATGGATGTAAGTGGCACCAAAAATAATCAAAGCAGAGGATAGGTCAGCAGCTGCCCCATTGATTGGACGGATTTTCATAATTTTACCACCGACTGTTTTAATGATTTTCCATCCACCGACTGATGTACCTAGCCCCATTGCGGTTGCTGCGGCAATTCTTACCCATAATGGAATATCAGTAGAGGTCGTAAAACCTCCAGCAATCAACGCCATTGTCATAATCCCCATCGCCTTTTGGGCATCATTTGTTCCATGGGTGAATGCCTGAAGGGCAGCTGTAAAAATTTGAAACGTCCTGAATCCCTTATTTGTTTTATATAGATTAGATTTTCGAAAAATGACCTTAAAAAGGCTCATCATCAGAAAACCAACCGCTAATGCAATAAAAGGTGAAATAAGGAGTGCCTGTAAAATCTTTAAAAAACCGCCGTAATTCAAGATTCCAAACCCTGCAGCAGAGATTGCTGCACCTGCAATGGACCCAATTAAAGCATGAGAGGAACTACTTGGAATCCCATAGTACCATGTGATTAAATTCCATGCGATAGCAGCAATTAAGGCAGCCAATATTGCAACAGTTCCATTTTCAATCGTAAAAGGATCTACAATATCTTTTGTGATTGTTTTTGCAACACCGGTAAATGTAATGGCACCGATAAAATTCATTGACGCTGCCAGCACGATTGCTACTCTTGGCTTTAGTGCCTTCGTTGAAACACTGGTCGCAATCGCATTTGCGGTATCATGAAAACCGTTGATGAAGTCAAATGCTAAGGCAAAGATAATAATTAAAATTGTTAATAAAAATAACGTATCCATTAATAAGATTCTCCCCTATGCATTTCTCATAATAATCGTATCCAGCGTATCCGCGACATCCTCGCAGTAGTCCGAAATGCCTTCAAGAATCTCATAAATTTCTTTTAGTTGGATAATCTTTATTGGGTCCTTTTCAGTTTGGAAAAGCTGTTTGATTGATACCCTTAAGAGTTCATCACATTGTGACTCGTAATCATTTATTTTAATCCCATGTTTACGCATATCTAATAACTTCTTATTTGAAAGAAGTTCGATCGCATGATAAATCTCAATCGTACATTTATGAATTAAGTCAGCGTACGTAGTCATGTATTCGTCTGTATCTGTTAAAGAATACATTTCAAAACGTGCTGAACATTGCTCCATTCCATCTAATACATCATCCATTTTCATCGCTAACTGAAGGATATCCTCACGCTCAATCGGAGTGATAAAAGATTTATTAAGTTCAGTGATTAAGCCATGAATGATATCATCGCCTTTTCTCTCGAAGTCTTTCATTTCACTTGAAAACTCTTTTAAATCACTTACATTTTTTATTTTAAATTGTACAAAATAGTCAGCGGCCTCTTTTACATTTGCCGAGATTGATGTAAGTGCCTCAAAAAAAATATCTTTTTTCTTTTTTTCGAACATAAATTTGTTCCTCCAATAATGAGAATTATAAACACAAAGTAGATTTTCGCCTAAATTTGTCGAATTTACAATGGGAAATTTACAAAGTTTACAAAAATGTAATATAAAATTAACTGGTGTTTTTGTGAAAAATACAACTGTATTTCAGAAGTGTATATATTAATTAGGTCATTTTATTATTTATAAGAAATATAGGAAATATACTTGAAATTTAACTGGAATAGTGTAAAATTACACTAAATGGTAAAAGTGTAATTTTACACTGATGATTGGTTGGTGCGAAGATGACAAGTCTGAATATTGAAAGATTTGCTACAAAGAAATTATTTATAAGACAGAAGGAAGAAATGTTATCGCTCTCACAGCGTGTAAGTAAAATCGGTGAAGAGTACCTCCTTTCGAGATTTGAAATATACGATCAAGTTATTTGTTTAAGAAGGAATCAGAAGCTTTTTGCCTTTCAACTTGTTCAAACCTTTGAAATGAATAATGAGAGGTTTGTATACTTTGGTCCTTTGTTTTCGAGAATGAGTTGTTTTCTTGATCTTTTTATGGAATATCTTCAAGTGATCATGGAAGAGAATCAAGGCAAAAAAATCCATATGCTCGCTGAAATAGAGAATCCAGAGGTATTGTTGCTTTTTAAAGCACTATTTGAGGATTGTGCTTATCCAAAATTCAAGGGCAATGAGGTTCCAGAGGAGATCAAGCGTGATATTTTCATGTATGGTAAGAGACTTTCCCATATTCATCGGCTTGATGTTGACAGGATGACTACCATTTCAAAGGATTCACTTTACCAATATCGGCCAACTCATTCTGTAATAGAGAAATGGCTTCAATCCAGAAAAATCAATTTTTCACAAGGAATGAATCTCGTTTTGTATTCGTCTGTACCATCCGAACCTATTTCGCGCAAAGCATTTATACTTCAGCTAGAACGCGGAAGAAGCCGAGTGGCTAATTGGAAGGAAGGGAAAAAAGAAGTGCTAGCTCTATTTGAAGGGGGGAGTGTAAGTCATGTCTAAAATCTATTTTTCGCAAATTAGAGAGGATAGTTTAGTAGAAAGGGAGATTTCTAAGATTGCTAAACCAAAAAAAGTTCTTGTAATCGGTTCAGGAGGATGTACGACATTTTCTATCCTACATGACTCAGTTGAAGAAATCCTCTGTGTCGATGTAAATCCTGCACAATGTGCTTTAATTGAGCTAAAAAAGACGGCCATTCTCCATTTGTCACGTAAAGATTTTCTCGCTTTCATAGGTGAAGCCCCTTGTGATAACCGCTCAGAAATGTATGGAGCACTAGCAAATCATTTACCTGATTATGCGAGGAGTTATTGGCAACAGCATCTTCATGAAATTGAAATGGGTGTCAATCACTGTGGTGTAAATGAACGCTTTTATAAATTCATTGGGGAAAATATTAGCCGAAATATCTATGATGCATCCATTTGGAAAGAATTATTTTCTGCGAGTAGTCTCAAAGAGCAGCATGAGTTCTATGAAAAGTATTTGACGACATCTGAATGGAAAACAGCTGCAAAAATACTTTTAAGTAAAACAACACATCTCCAATTTTTCCCGAGCTTTATGTTTGCAAATGCCAGAGAAAATGATTTTGCTGAATTCTTTTTGAAACAGTTTGAGAAAGAAGTGAAAACAAAGCTTTTACGCTACAATTACTTTTTAACCCAGATTTTGTTTTCTTCGTATTTGAACGAGCAAGAAGAGGGAGTTCCGTTTTATTTATCTAAGGAAGGGTATGAAGCTGCAAAAAGAAATAGTAGTAAACTGTCGATTCATCCTTTAAGTATTCAAGAGCTTTTAAGTAAGGAGCATTCAATTGATGCTTTTTACTTATCGAATGTATTTGATTGGACAGATATGAAGGGAAAGGAAGCGATTTGCAACGGAATTATTCAGGCAAAATCCGGTAAAGCTGTCGTTTTGTTTCGAAATATGCTCAGTACGAGTCAATTGCCAGACTTTTTTACGAAACAATTCATTTATGATGAGGAGCTTTCAATACGTTGTGAAGAAATGGAACGATCGATGTTATACCAAAAAATAACAGTTGGGCATTGTGTATGACCTATGAATTGGTGGAGCTAAATACAACCCATAATCTACAATTACTCAAATTAAGTGAGGCAACAAATACAGGGAGCGAACTCTTCTATGTTGACCGATCTCCCCATTTTTTTAGCTTGTCGGAAGAATTTGGAGTAACAAGGCATTTTGGTTTGTTTAAGGGAAATGAATTAATCGGCTGTGTTGCTGTGAGTGAGCAAAAGCGGGTGCTTAATGAAAGTTGCGAAGGAGTCTATTATTTGAATGACCTTAGAATACATCCTGACTATCATCGTACGCTAGCCTTTTACCGTTTAGGTAAACAATTATTAACCTATTATCAAAACGAAGGAACCGTGAAATGGATGTTTTCCACCGTTCTTGATAGCAACACAAACAAGGGAACCATGACAAAAGGATATGGTCTCCTTCCTGGTGGAATCGAAATCGGCAGAACCGTTCATATTGGCGCACCAATGTTTATGAAGTATCGGAGCAGCCGTCTGAATATATCCGAAATGGACGGAGAAGAAGCATGGGGGATATATCAAAAAATGGCGAGGCTTCAACCATTTGCTGTTTGCAGTAAACAAATGTTTTTAAAAGAGAATGGTGAGTTCTTCGTTATAAGAGATGAGAACTTGGATGATGTTGCCATTTGCAAGCTTGTGGACCAATCAAATTCACGGAAGCTCAGACTTTCTAGGAAACTTCCTTTTTTGTTTAAAATAGTGAATTTGTTTTGTAGGATCGCAGATTGTTCAACCCTTCCAAATCAAGGGGAGGAATTTCGGCATGGTTATATGGCGTTTTTTGTTGCAAGGGAAAATCCACAATACTATCGGAAAGAATTTATTTCTTATCTACAAAACAAGTATAAGCAAAAGTACAGCTATTTGTTTTTTGGAGTTTCGCCTAAGGAGGCTCATTGTTTTAAGAGCAATCCATTTTTTATAAAACTTTCATCAACGACGTTTGCATACGGAGATATTCCAGCAAATCTTACAATGGATACACATGAATTAATACTTATATAGGGGGATTCTATGATGGAGAAATTTGTAGAGTTAAAGAAAGTGACAGATCGTCTGTTTCAAGAAAAGAAAATTGAAGAGCATCCTTTGTTTACAGCTTTAAGTAATGGGGAATTCTCAGAAGAACAACGAAAGGAAATTGCCCTTCAGATTTACCAGGTTGTTCTGTACTTTCCACGGTTTTTATCAGCGATTTTAACCAATATGTCAGATTACCGTATGAGAATGCCGCTTGTGGAAAATTTATTTGAAGAACATGGAAAAATGAATGAAAAATATGTGCATAGCGAGACGTATAAGGAGTTTTTACGAGGGATTGGTGTTACAGAGGATGAAATTAAAGGAAGTGTACCGAGCATTCCCGTTATGGCCTACAATCGTGGATTGACCGATTTATGTCTTCATTATCCCTATTTAGAGGGACTTGCGGCTTTAGGTGTAATCGAAGAAATTGTCGCTCGAGTGTCTCCTCTGGTTGGTCAATTTGCTAAAAGCAACTATGGAAGCGAAAACAAATCACTTGTTCATTTTACAGACCATGAGGTGCTGGATGTGCAACATGCAAATGAAATTTATGAGGAGGTTGCTCTAAGCTATGAAGGAGAACAAAAGCAAATCATTGAACGCGGATTACAATTTGGAATGTATTACCATTCAAGGATGTACACAGATATCCTGGAAGAAGTTCGTCATAAAAATAAATAAAAAATTAATATCCCCATAAAAAAGAATCCCATTCGAATTAGTATATGTAGCACTATTTTAATATGTATTTCGTGTCTAGCTCCAGCGCCTAGCCCCTCGAGGTCATAAGCCAATCCGTCAAGAAGGATAAAATGCATCCTTCTCGCCGGCTTTTCTTATGCTTGTCTGGCTTGCACAGGAAGTGCTGACATCGACGTTTGCCACAGGACGTGGCAGTTGTTAGTCGATGTTCCACTTAAATGGCGCTTGCGCATTTCATATTGGAGGGCATTTGAATGGGAAAAAATTTCATCAAGACTTTGTCAGAAGTGGGAAGAGTAAAAATCATCCTGCTGATTGGGCTGCTTTTTATTTTATTTGTAGCTATCGGACTCAACATGTATATCAATTCTCGGGATGTTAGTGCTTTAAATAATCCATTACCGGAACCAACCATTATTTACGATAAAAATGGGGAAATTGCGAGCAAAGTACCTGGACCTAAAATCGAGGGAGTCAGTTTTGAAAATATCCCCCCACATGTGATTCAAGCTGTTATTGCCATTGAGGACCGGAGATTTTACAAACATCCTGGTGTGGATTACATCGGGATCTTTCGTGCGCTTTTCCGAAATGTAAAAGCTGGTGAAATCGTAGAGGGCGGAAGTACGATTACTCAGCAATTAACGAAGAATGTATTTCTAACTCATGAACAAACATTGGAACGAAAAATAGAAGAATTCTTCCTTGCCCAGAAAATTGAACGAACTTTTTCAAAAGAGAAAATCATCGAGATGTATTTAAACCAAATCTACTTTGGTGAAGGGGCTTGGGGGATAAAAAACGCTGCAAGAACGTATTTTGGTAAAGAGGTTAAGGACTTAACGGTAAGTGAAGCTGCCATTCTTGCTGGTTTAATCAAATCACCTTCTAGAATGAATCCCTTAATTGACCAAGAAAAATCAATGAACAGAAGAGACCTAGTGCTAGCCATGATGGAGGAACAGGGATATCTTACTTCCAATCAAGTAAAGGAAGCAAAAGCACAAGAGATGGTGTTTAAGGGGCGTCAGCTTGATCCATATGAAGGAAAGTATCCATACTATGTTGACCATATTATCGAAGAAGCGATTGAAAAATATGGTCTCACACAGAATGAAGTCATGTCCGGCGGTTTAGAAATATACACAGAGCTCGATACCCACATGCAGGAATCAGTAGAAAACATCTTTAAAAATGACAGCTTATTTCCTGTTAGCCCTGAGGACCAATTGCTTCAAAGTGGTGCGATATTAGTAGATCCAAAGACTGGCGGAATCAGTGCATTAGTTGGAGGACGAGGTGAGCATGTGTTTCGAGGCTTCAATCATGCGACTCAATTACGAAGACAACCAGGCTCCACGATTAAGCCACTAGCTGTCTATACCCCAGCACTTGAGCTTGGTTACAGTATATATGATGTATTACCTGATAAACCTATGAGTTTTAATGGCTATCAGCCCTTAAATGTTTCTGGAGGATTCAAAGGTAGTGTCACCATGTATGATGCGGTAAGGGATTCTGATAATGTTCCTGCGGTATGGCTTTTAAATAAAATTGGACTGAAAACGGGAATTGATTCTGTAAAAGAATTTGGACTTCCAATTACAGAAAATGATCATAACTTATCGATTGCACTTGGCGGCCTCGATAAAGGAGTTGCTCCGATCCATATGGCCGAAGCTTTTACAACGTTTCCGAATGAAGGGAAAAAGACAAAAGCACATGCCATCTCAAAAATTGTGGATGCCAATGGCGAAATAATTGCTGAGTGGAAGGAGGAGCCTGTTCAAATTACAACCCCTGAGGTTGCGAAAAGAATGACCTTTATGCTTAAAGGTGTTGTTGAAAACGGGTCTGGTCGTCATGCTAAAATTGAAGGAAGAGAAGTTGCAGGGAAAACGGGTTCTACCCAGCTACCCTTCGATGGAGTAGAGGGAGTAAAGGATATTTGGATGGTCGGATACACTCCAGAGCTCGTTGGTGCAGTTTGGCTTGGTTATGATAAGACGGATAAAAATCATTACCTAACGAATTCAAGTGCTACGGCAGCCGCGATTTTTAGAGAAATGATTCAGCAATCCTTACGTAATGTACCGCCAAGTTCTTTTAATCTTCAAGCCTTTCCACCTCCTGTTAAAAAGCAGGAGACGGAGTGGAAGAAAAACAATGGGCAGGAAGAGAAGAAAGATCAGTGGAAAGAGACAAAAAAGAAACAGAAGGAAGAAGAGAAAAAACGGAAAAAAGAAGAGAAGGAACGGAAAAAGGAAGATAAAAAGAAAGATAAAGAGGATGACTAAGAGCAAGTCCCCTGATATGGGGGCTTGTTTTTTATGTCAAAGGCAGTCGACAACATTTTACAAAAGTTTGAAAAAAATTCATGAAAAAGTGAAACCTTTTATAAGAATGATTCGTAAATGAGAATGTAAAGAAAATTACAAAATTAAGATGGAGGTGAAGCTATGGAACTATTTGGATATGACATTCAAACTATTTATCTATTCGGCTTAATTATTAGTGGAATTGGTACCCTGCTTTTTATCCTATTTGGTGACTTTCTAGAAGGGATTTTTCCAGACAGTTTTTTGAGCCCAACACTTATGTTTTCATTCCTCACGTTTTTAAGTGCATCTGGTTACATCTTTGAAAAATTACTTTCCTTTCATAGTTTATTAATTTTTGTAATTTCACTCGTAATAGCACTAATTTTAGTTACATTGTTGAATGTTTTTATATTGATTCCATTGTCTTCAGCAGAAGAATCGATGGTCTACAGGGAAGAGGATCTGAAAGGACGAATTGGCAAGGTCAT
Organism: Bacillus sp. JJ1533; assembly: GCF_036965045.1. Classification (NCBI taxonomy): domain Bacteria; kingdom Bacillati; phylum Bacillota; class Bacilli; order Caryophanales; family Bacillaceae; genus Bacillus; species Bacillus sp. JJ1533. The sequence goes on from NZ_JBALOV010000026.1 coordinate 105,430, forward strand.
CACTTCAATCCCAGTTGATGGATTCGGTGAAGTGGTCATTGAAGGAATCAGTGGAACAATCGCGAAATCAGCAAAAAGCTTTAATAATGAACCTATCCCATACGAAGAAAAGGTTCTTATTATAGATATTAAAGAAGGCGTTGCATACGTCTTGCCTTACCAAAACATGACGATTAAAGGGGGAAGTCAATTATGACAACAGGAATTTGGATTGTAATTGGAGTTGTCGCATTTTTACTGCTAGCACTTATTGGAGTATTTGTTTCAAAGTACAAAACAGCGGGTCCTGATGAAGCACTAATTGTAACAGGGAGTTATTTAGGTGGGAAAAACGTTCATGTAGACGAGGCAGGTAACCGAATTAAGATAGTCCGTGGTGGCGGTACGTTCGTCCTTCCAGTCTTCCAACAGGCTGAGCCACTTAGTCTCTTATCTAGTAAACTGGATGTTCAAACACCGGAAGTATATACTGAGCAAGGTGTACCGGTAATGGCTGATGGTACTGCGATTATTAAAATCGGCGGATCGATTTCGGAAATTGCGACAGCTGCAGAACAATTCTTAGGAAAAAGAAAAGAAGACAGAGAGAATGAAGCAAGAGAAGTATTAGAGGGTCACCTTCGATCCATTCTCGGTTCGATGACGGTCGAGGAAATTTATAAAAATCGTGATAAGTTCTCACAAGAGGTTCAACGTGTTGCATCACAGGACTTAGCAAAGATGGGTCTTATGATTGTTTCGTTCACAATCAAGGATGTACGCGATAAGAATGGCTACCTTGATTCACTAGGTAAGCCTAGAATTGCTCAGGTAAAGCGTGACGCAGACATTGCAACAGCAGAAGCTGAAAAAGAAACAAGAATTAAACGTGCAGAAGCCGAAAAAGAGGCGCAGAAGTCTGAGTTAGAGCGCGCTACAGAGGTTGCGGAAGCAGAAAAAATCAACCAATTAAAAATTGCTGAATTCCGTAGAGAGCAAGATATTGCGAAAGCTCGTGCTGACCAAGCCTACCACCTAGAAGAAGCTAGAGCAAAGCAAGAGGTTACCGAGCAGCAAATGCAAATCCAGATCATTGAAAGACAGAAGCAAATTGAACTCGAAGAAAAAGAGATATTACGTCGTGAAAAGCAATACGATTCAGAGGTTAAGAAGAAAGCGGATGCTGATCGTTATTCAGTTGTTCAAGCAGCAGAAGCAGAAAAAGCGAAGCAATTGGCAGAAGCAGATGCTAATAAATATCGAATCGAAGCAATGGCGAAAGCGGAAGCAGAGAAGATCCGCATCGATGGTCTAGCGAGAGCAGAAGCCCAGCGTGCACAAGGGGAAGCTGAAGCAGAAATTATCCGCTTAACGGGTCTTGCCGAAGCAGAAGCAAAACAAAAAATCGCCGAAGCATTCGAGCAATATGGAAAAGCAGCAATCCTCGATATGGTTATTAAAATGCTTCCTCAATATGCGAAAGAAGTGGCTGCGCCATTATCCAATATTGATAAAATTACAGTTGTGGACACAGGAAGTAACGGGGAAAACAGCGGTGCCAATAAGGTAACAGGCTATGCAACAAACCTCATGTCCACCCTGCAGGAATCCTTAAAGGCATCTTCAGGTATTGATGTCAAAGAAATCATTGAAAACCTATCAGGAAAAGGAAATGTCCGAAACAGCATTGACAATTTAACGGAAGAATTAGCTCAATCCAGAAAGCCAGCAGCATCAGATAACGAATAATTGTGTAAGGAGAAGTCAGACCTACCTATGGTTCTGGCTTCTTTTTTGGGTTAAACTAGGGAAAATATGAACAAATTTTTATCTACAGTGAACTTTTTATCAGCCTCATTCGTATTATTTATGAAAATATAGATAACCAAAACTTCTGGGGGAGAATTCAATGCATGGATGAAAAGGAACTAATTCGCAGTGCAAAGCGTGGTGACACACTTGCGTTTGCCATGCTTTTTAAAGAGCATTATCCTTTTTTAGTTAAGTATTTAATCAAAGTTACAATGAAGCCTGATATTGCAGAGGACTTGGCACAGGAAGCCATGATGAAAAGCATGGAAAAAATCAAAATGTATAATGGTAAATCAAAATTCTCCTCATGGCTTATCACGATTGCGACTAACCTTTACATTGATGACCTTCGAAAAAAGAAGCGTGAACAAAACTATCAGCAACAGGAACAAGCATTACGTAAAATGAAGTGGCAATTTGAAAACCAGTCAGAGGATTGGAATGATGTTCTTAACGCGTTAGGTAGGCTTTCTGATGAAATTCGGATTCCAATTGTTCTTAAACATTACTATGGGTATTCGTATGAAGAAATAGCGGATATGCTTCATATCGCCATCGGAACTGTGAAATCAAGAATACATAATGGAATTCAAACAGTAAGAAAGGAGTTGAGACCCAATGAAGAAAAACAAACTAGTCCTTCTAAAGAACGAACCACGACATGAAGAAGATATCGAAACAATTCAAGAAATAAATGAAGCTCTTACTAGAATAGATCATCATTACCCGGTTTTCACTCCTGATCTACAAGTATTTGAACAAATGGTTGTAGTTGAACAACAAAAGCAAAAGAAGAAATTTAGACGAGATTTAACCGCATTTATTTTGGTTGCTTTATTCTTGATGACATGTTTAATAACTGCATTCTTCCAACTGCCGCTTGTATTCATCATCATCCAAGGTATTGCAACAATTAGCTTGCCAGTGTATAGTTTCTTTCGTTATCGAAAACGGGTGATTGTCCATGAATACGAATAATACCCTTCTTTTTTTAGTAGTTGTGATTATCGTACTTATTCAAGGTTTATGGTTATTTTTAGATGCGAGAAAGCGGGGCCATAATTATTGGTTTTGGGGAATATGGGGATTAATCCAAACGCCACTACCACTTATCTTTTATCTCATATTTGCAAGGAAAATTTATCGACGCGGAGCAGGTAGGTACTGATGGGGAATGTTGCGAAATATATTGTATTGATGATAGCCGTTGTTGGACAAATCATTGGAATTGTATTTTTATTTATTGATATTTCAAAGGCGCTGACGTTCTATGCGTTTTACATGGTTGCCATTGTTCTATTATTTGCATTATTAGTGTGGGAACGAAAACGAGAGAAAGAGGAGGATGACCAGAATGATTATCGTGACTACTGATTTTGTGCCTGGTAAAGAAATAAAAGAATTAAAAGGGTTTGTAAGAGGTGCTACGGTTCAGTCCAAGCATATTGGTAAAGATATTATGGCAGGACTAAAAACGATTGTTGGTGGAGAAATTTCCGATTACACTGAAATGCTGGAAGAAGCCCGTCAAAAGGCAATTGGCCGAATGGCAGATGACGCGAAGGCAAAGGGGGCCAATGCAGTTATCGCGATGCGTCTACAAACCTCATCTGTTATGCAAAATGCATCTGAAATTATTGCATATGGAACAGCAGTTTATGTAGAGTAAAAAGTAAACCTTAAAAAAAGTCTTGATAATTATTTCCAACATGCTATGATTGGAAATAAGAAAATTGCATAAAAAATTGTAATTCCACTAGGGGTGCCTTTAAAAAGTATATGTATTGATAGGTTAATACCTATAAAACGTTTACTGTAAGGCTGAGATTGAGGATTGATTTATCATAACCTCGAGACCCTTAGAACCTGATCTGGTTGATACCAGCGTAGGGAAGTGGGGAACGGTCTTTTTGTATTTTTATGAAAAAATCCAAACCACTTTCTTTACGTTGCTAAAGAAGGTGGTTTTTTATTTTGCAAATAAGTAAAGGGAGGAAAAATAAACATGTTATTTTCAGAAGAAATTCGTAAAAAGGCAAACGACATTTGGGAGGCAAGCTTTGATCATCCATTTGTCAAAGGGATTGGAGACGGTACATTACCAATTAAGTGTTTCCGCTACTATGTCTTGCAGGATGCCTATTACTTAACTCATTTTGCAAAAGTACAGTCTTTAGGTGCAGCAAAGGCAGAGGATTTACATACGACAAACCGGCTAGCTATTCATGCTCAAGGAACTTACGAGGCCGAACTAGCGCTGCATAAAAGTTTTTCGGAAAGACTTGGGATTACGGAGGAAGAAAGAAAAAACTTCAAACCCGCACCGACAGCATATGCATATACATCACACTTGTATCGAGCCGCTTATTCTGGTCATTTAGGTGATATAATTGCTGCCTTATTGCCTTGTTATTGGCTATATTATGAAATTGGTGAAAGACTTAAAGATTGCAAACCAGAAGAACCGATTTACCAGGAGTGGATTGCGGCGTATGGTGGGGATTGGTTTAAAGAACTAGTTGAAGAACAGATTGATAGAGTAAATGAATTAGCAGAAAAAGCAACGCAAGCCGACCGTGACCGCATGAAAGAACATTTTATGATTAGTAGTCAATACGAATATTCATTTTGGGAAATGGCATACCAATTAGAGAACTGGCCTGTTCAACCAAAACTGTCTGTATGAACGAAGGAAAAGAGGAGAGGTATTAATGAGCAAAGGATTAAAACTAACTGATATTTTGGTTACGATCGTAATAGCCATTGCATTCGGAATTGTTTATATTGTTTGGGGTTCTTTATATTATGTTGTAAAGCCAATTGGACTACATGCCGATCAGTTAATATATGGAATGTGGTTTATAGCAGCGACTGTTGCGTATCTTGTGATTCGTAAACCTGGTGTTGCATTACTGGCGGAAATTGCAGCTGCCTCAGGTGAGTTTATTTTAGGGTCTCCATGGGGCCTAACCGTTCTGCTGTACGGTGTTGTACAGGGGCTGTTTGCTGAAGCAGTGTTTATGCTTTTTCGATATAAAAAATTTAATCTTGCTGTGGTCGTCTTGGCTGCTATAGCTTCTTGTTTAGGGTCAGTAATAATGGATTTTGCATATGGAGAAATTGGTGACTTAGCTGCCTGGAATCTCATTTTATTCCTAGTTGCTAGATTCGTAGGTTCCATCTTGTTTGCCGGTGTATTTGCTTACTATCTAGTAAGTGCCTTGGAAATGACAGGAGTAACAAAACTTGTGCGCCCACTATCCAGCAGTGATTTTGATGCACTAGATCAAAAATAAAAGGGGTCGAACATGGAATCAATTGCCTTTGTAGAAAACCTTCGTTTAACATTTCCTGGAGATAAGTCCTTGCTTTTTAAGGACTTATCTTGCCATATTAAAAAAGGAGAGAAGATATTAATTCTAGGACCTTCAGGATGTGGGAAATCGACAATCCTTCAAGTATTAAGCGGGATTATTCCAAACTCAATAGAATTGCCAATGAAGGTAAATAAGTTACAGATTCCCGAAGAATGGGGCTATGTTTTTCAGGATCCTGATTCACAGTTTTGCATGCCTTATGTCGATGAAGAACTTGCATTTGTCTTAGAAAATCTACAAATTCCTAGGGACCAAATGGATGAACGGATAAAAAGTCTCTTAGATCAAGTTGGATTAGATTTAGATGACATCCACACAAACATCCAAACCTTGTCTGGAGGAATGAAACAACGTTTAGCCATAGCCTCTGTATTGGCATTAGAGCCAGATGTATTATTTTTAGATGAGCCTTCATCCATGCTTGATCCAATTGGGACAAAGGAAATTTGGGAGGTTATAAAAAACGTAGTGGAGGATAAAACAGTAGTCATCGTAGAGCACAAGCTGGACCACGTCCTTCCAATTGTTGATCGAATTATCCTTTTCAATGAATCTGGAGAAATCATTGCTGATGGATCTAAAGCTGAAATTTTTTCTAGTTATAAAACGCTCATCAAAGAGGAAGGTATTTGGTATCCCGGGGTCTGGGAACACTTTGTTCAAGACTTTAAATGGATGGAATATGTAAATACAGAAGGTCTTAATCCTCCATCTATTCGCCTTGAGGAGTTTAAGGGATATAGACAGAAAAAGGAAAAAATATATGTTAACGATGTTCAAGTTCATGAAGGAGAGTGGATTGTGGTCAAGGGGAGAAACGGTGCTGGGAAAAGTACCCTGCTTCACTCCCTAATGCAATTCATACAAACAAAAGGTCACTATTCATTATTTGGAGAAGTAGTTACAGCTTCAAAAAAGCTCAATCAACTCATGACCTTTGTTTTTCAAAACCCTGAGCTTCAATTTGTAACAAACTCTGTTTATGAGGAAATTGCGTATTCGTTAAGAATTGATAAACGAAATGAACTAGTAATATCTGAGACAGTAGAGGAACTACTTCGAAACTTTCACCTCATAGAGCATCAAAACAAACATCCCTACCAGTTATCTATGGGACAAAAAAGAAGATTAAGTGTAGCAGCCTCAATTGTAAGAGGACAGGAAATTCTTCTACTAGATGAGCCAACATTTGGACTTGACTCAAAAAATACGTTTGCACTTCTTACTTTACTAGAAGGTTTTAGACAAAAGAACAAGACGATCATTATGGTTACTCATGATGAAAAAATTGAAGAGTATTTTGCGACTAGAAGTTGGACAATTGAGAATGGGAGATTAATAAAAGATCAATTGTTAAATCAGGCAAAAGTAAATCTTAGCCTCGTGCAAGTGTAATAAGGGAAAGGAATTTACTCATGGAAATTTTAAGTAAAGATACATGGCTATATCGAATAAATCCAAGTATAAAGCTGTTCGTACTAGTCAGTTTATGTATTGCAGTATTATTCATTGATACTCTTCATCTACTTATTCATACCTCATTGGTCGTATTTATCTTATTTTTTGGATTCACAGGACATTCATTTAAACGAATCATTTTATTTACTTTACCATTTTTGCTTATTTTTCTCTCAACCCCATCATCTATGATTCTATTTGGTAAAGGCGAGACGGTACTTTTTAAGTGGGGACTAATTACAATATCAGAGGAAAGCATTTATAAAGGATTAGTTGTTGGTTTTAGAGGAATTATTTTTGCGGGTCTAGGCTTAACGTTCGCTTTAACTACACGGCCCGTTTTTCTTTTTTATTCGTTGATGCAGCAACTAAAGTTGCCACCTAAATATGCATATAGCTTTATGGCTGGATTACGATTGATTCCCATTATGATGGAGGAGTTCCAAACGATTCAAAATGCATTGCGCGTTCGAGGGATTGAACACCAAAAAGGGATTCGCTCTATCTTATTTAAACTAAAAGCATATTCTATTCCGTTATTATCACAAAGTATTAGGCGTGCACATCGGATTGCAGTTGCAATGGAGGCAAAGCGCTTTTCGAACCAAAAAAATCGTACCTTTTACTATGAACTGACTCTTTCTAAGTATGATTTGATTTTTATTCTTTATTTCGTGATTATGTTAAGTCTTGGCTATTATCTCTCTTGTCCATTATTTTTAATTTAGAAGTCCCGTTACTACATGGAAAGGAACTAGATGTGTTACGATAATTTCAAGCTAAAGATAAAGAACATTATATTGGGAATTACAGGAGTTTGAAGGAAGGAATGATATGGGGTGACTGAACGCTACTCTAGGCAAGAGTTATTTAGCCCAATTGGAATAACAGGGCAAAAGAAGATTAGAAATAAACATGTTTTAATTGTAGGTGCTGGTGCACTTGGTACGGGAAGCGCTGAGGGACTTGTGCGTGCCGGAATTGGGAAGTTGACAATCGTGGACCGCGACTATGTAGAATGGACAAATTTACAAAGACAGCAATTATATAGTGAAGAAGATGCAGCCAATCGTTTACCAAAGGCAGTTGCGGCAAAACAACGCTTGGAAAAAATAAATTCAGAGGTCGATATCCAGGCCCATGTCATGGATGTTTCCATTCAGGAGATTGAAAATATTATTGAGGGTGTAGATTTAATCATTGATGCATCAGACAATTTTGATATTCGAATGCTTGTAAATGATGCCTCGCAAAAATATAATATCCCATGGATTTATGGAGCATGTGTTGGGAGCTATGGGATTAGCTATTGTATTCTTCCAGGGAAGACACCGTGTCTACACTGCTTACTAGAAACGATACCAATGGGAGGACTTACTTGTGATACGGTTGGAATCATCAGTCCAGCTGTTCAAATGGTGGTTGCCTATCAAGTTACAGAGGCTCTCAAATTATTGGTTGAAGATTACGATGCACTCCGCAATAAATTAGTTTCATTTGATTTATGGAAAAATCAACATACAGCGATTAAGGTTGATCGCGTGAAAAAAGAAGGCTGTCTTTCTTGTGGAACTAATCCAACCTATCCTTTTTTATCTTTCGAGAATCAAACCAAGTCTGCCGTTTTATGTGGCAGGGATTCTGTTCAAATACGACCAAGTGAAAGAATGGAGAGAGATTTAGAGGCTCTTGCAGAATTATTAACTGTCCAAGGTGGTAAAGTCGAAAAGAATCCATACCTACTATCATTTACAAAAGGAACAAACAGAATGGTTGTTTTCAGAGATGGACGTGTTCTTATTCATGGAACAAAGGATCTATCAGAGGCTAGGAGTCTGTATCATCGATATTTAGGATGATAAAAATTAAAATTCACAAAATGTTCATTCATTTGACAAAAAACTGCCTAAAAACTGAACCTGACTTTTGCGCATTTGATGATACTCTAATACTAAAGAATAGATAATGGGGGAGTCATTATGGACGAATTATCCGTTACATTTAACATTGCAGCTGCTTTAGTATTAGTGTTTTTTATCGGTACCATTATTATCGAATCATAAAAAAAATCCACGAGAAAATCGTGGATTTTTTTTATGAGATTTATTCGTCTTCATCTGGTGTATTAACCATGATACCTGCTACTTGTTGAAGACGAGCATAGAAGGCTTGAGCAGCATCACCAGTAAGACCAGTTTCCTCGAATGCTTCTTTCATACAACGAAGCCAAGCACGCGCGCGTGTTGGTGTGACCTCAAAAGGCATGTGACGATATCTCATTGCCGGAGGTCCAAATTCGTTGCTATATAATGTAGGTCCACCGGTAAATTGGGTTAAGAACATATATTGCTTTCTTTTAATCTCATCCATATCACCTTCGAACAAAGGGGCTAAATCAGGATCAGCATAAACCTTCGGATAAAATGTATTCACTAAATGTTGGATGGTATCTGCACCACCGATTTCTTCATATAACGTATTGAGTTTAAAGTCCATATGATCACCGCCGCTTAATTTTTACTTATAAGTACTATATCAATACTAAAAATAGCCTGGTGTGATTAATATCACACTTATAGATAATCATTCCCATATAAAAGAATGTTTGCTATTATAAAAATAATCTATATTATTTTTAAAAATTTTGACTTATATCTTGTTGTCTCCATCTTAAACAAAAACAAAGTTAATTACAAATTAGGAGTGTGAAATTTACGTGGACGATTTGCCACTGAGTACCATTACATTGTTGCTCGTTTTAATCATGTTATCAGCGTTTTTCTCTGCAAGTGAAACTGCCTATTCAAGTGTAAACCGAATAAGACTAAAAAATTATGTGGATGAAAAACGACGTGGAAGTAAGAAAGCATTATATATTACGGAGCACTTTGATAACGCCTTGTCAACAATATTAGTTGGAAATAATATCGTTAATATCGCTGCTGCATCAATAGCTTCAAAGCTTGCTTTAGATATTCTTGGTGGGAATACTGGACTTGTTATTAGTACATTTGTGATGACATTGCTGATTTTAGTATTTGGAGAGGTCCTCCCAAAATCATTCGCTAAAGAAAATGCAGAAAACTACTCATTGCGAGTCTCAGGAATATTATATTTATTAATGAAGCTACTCACACCAATTACTTATTTACTTGGATTACTAAAATCATCAGCAGCCCAACTTATAAAAAGTAATGATGATACTCCATCTTTTACTGAAGAAGAAATCAAAGTAATGGTTGATTTGAGTGAAGAAGAAGGAGTTATTGATAACAAAGAAAAAGAATTAGTACATCGATCCCTTGATTTCAATGATATTTTAGTAGGAGAAATTCTAACACCACGTATTGATATGGTTGCAGTGGAAGTCAATGAACCGATTGAAAAAATACGAGATATGTTCTTAGAAGAACGTTATTCACGTGTGCCGGTCTACGAAGACAATACCGACAATATCATAGGCATTTTATCAGAGCGTGAATTTTTAAGTCTTCTGGTTCAACAAAAGAAAATAAATGTTCGTTCAATTCTTCGCAAACCATTTTTCGTTGTGGAGTCAATGAAAATCTCAACCTTGCTGCCAGAACTTCAAAAAAGCAAAACACATTTGGCAATTGTCGTTGATGAGTTCGGCGGAACATCAGGTTTAATTACATTAGAGGATATTATCGAAGAAATTGTCGGTGAGATTTGGGATGAACATGATGAAAAAATTAAATATATCACACAAATAGATGAAAATACATATGAAATAAATGCGGATATGCCACTTGATGATTTTGCGGAAATCATTGGAATCGAAGAGCCAGAAAGCTCCCACCATTCAGTTGGAGGTTGGATTTTTGAATCATTTGAAAAAATTCCAGTTTCCGGTGACACCTTTGATTATTTACATCTCACCTTAACAGTCACTGAAGTCGAAAACCGCCGCATTCGAAAAGTATATGTAGTAGTAAACCAACAAATAGTAGAAATCGAAAATTAGGATCCAGGGGGACGATTCTTATGGTGTTCAACGAAAACCAGTAGAATCGTCCCCTTGGTAATTACTGAATAATACTGGCAAGAGCAGCTGGAATAGTGACTTTGTCGTCCACTCCGTACTTCTTTTCGAATGAATGGTATTCAAAAAGAATACCATCGGGTGAGGACACTGATAAATCTAGGATATAGTCTCCATCATTGCCCTTTGTTTCGAGATAGAAGGTAGTATCCGAAACCTTTAGGTGGTAAAAGTGATACTGAAACCCAAGAAATTCTTTTGTATCGAAACTCGTATCTGGGTGGGTTGAAATATAGTGAGCTAGGTCATCTATTGTAGCCATAGGCCTTTGCAAAACAGTATTAATTTTTTCTTTTACGATTTGCGATGTATTTGAGAATGTATCTATTGCCTTCGTTGTTATACCCCGAATAAATTCATTAACTTCACTCAAATTGGATCTCTCCTAAAAGGGAATTCTAATCTTATGAATAGTAGTCCTGATAGCCTTCGTTTGAAGATTCAGTCTCTTTAACACTCTTGTTATTGAAAGGGGCTGCAATTTCACCTTCCATATAAGAATCACTTACTTGTTCATGAGTTGTCGCGAGCCCAGAGGACAATTCATCGTTCTTTCCATAATCCTCAGGTTGGTAATGTCTCGCGGCCAAGTCTTCCGTGCTGTTTTGTAATTTATCCTTCAAAGCAAACTCCTCCTAAAAATAGTATTTTCTAACTTAGTATTCCAACAACAGTATGTAATAAATCGAGACAAAAGTTGGGAAGAGTAATTTGCGTCAGTTCCCAAGTTTATGCGTCA
>NZ_JBALOV010000026.1:116960-208218 GCF_036965045.1 Bacillus sp. JJ1533
TTGAGCGAAAGATACTAAACGCTTTGTAATTTCTCCACCAACTGATCCGTTTGCGCGAGATGTAGTGTCAGCACCTAAGTTAACACCAAATTCTTGAGCAATTTCATACTTCATTTGGTCGATAGCTTGTTCAGCACCTGCTACTAATAATTGGTTACTATTGTTGTTTGCCATTTTCCTTCATCTCCTTAAACTGATTTATTTTGGTGGGTTACTCCGGAATTGCACCAGATATAAGGGTTTCCTTAGCCTCTAGGCTAACCCGTTGTATATAAGTTTTTTTCTGTGTTGCTTGGTGAGTTGTGTGTTGCTGTGTTTGTACTAAGTATTATGTGACGAATACAAGATTATATTCGAACATAACTCTGCCAATTAATTCCTGTGAGGCATGGAGCATAACTGCTTTGTTTCATCAAAAACTATAGTGAGTAAATACGAAAATGAGTAGGAGAGAAGAGCATGCCAATTTGTCCATTATGTAATGGCTTTAACAAAGCTAGCTTCTCATGTGCACAATGTGGGAATTCTTTGGAGGATTCTGGACGCATTATCGATTATTTTGGTCCTTACAGTGCATATATGCAGATTGATGACTTGAAAAAAATAGATGGCATCCAAACTACATTTCAAAACAATGAATGTGCTCATTTATTCTATTGTACAAGCTGCAATACCCAAGAAGTAAAGACCATTAAAGAATAATGAACGTCCCTCTTGGCCAACAAAAAAGTCGCCCCACAAAGTGGGCGACTTTTGACTGTATTTATGATGTCTAGCTCCAGCGCCTAGCCAGTTTTCACCTTGAATAGGCTTCTAAGAGTATCTTGCGAAAAGCTTTGCTTTGAGCAGCTCGAGGTCACAAGCCAATCCATCAAGAAGGTCAAAGAGCAACCTTCTTCGCTGGCTCGTCTTGTGCTTGTCGGACTTGCACAGGAAGTGCTGACGTCTACGTTTGCCACAGGACGTGGCAGTTTTTAGTAGACGTTCTTCTTCAGGCGCTTGCGCTTTTCTTTTTTATCGAATTCTCTTTTCATTATCTGCGTCGAAGAAATGGCATTTGTTCATATCAAATGCAAGTTCGATTTTTTCACCTGGTTTTGCTTGAGTACGTGAATCAACACGTGCCACAAAGTCTGTACCTGCAAGCTGTGAATAGAGCATAGTTTCAGCACCAGTTAACTCGGATACTTCAATAAGTGCAGTGATTTTAGATCCTTGAGCAGATTCAATGAATACAGGCTCATCATGAATATCCTCTGGACGAACACCTAGGATGATATCTTTGTTTACATAGCCTTGTTCACGAAGAACCTTCATTTTTCCTTCTGGAACAGCAACTTTTACATCACCAATTGTGAATGTACCGTCCTGTAATTTACCAGGGAAGAAGTTCATCGCAGGAGATCCAATGAAACCAGCAACGAATACGTTTTCCGGATTGTCATACACCTCTTTTGGTGCTCCAACCTGTTGGATAATACCGTCTTTCATAACAACAAGACGAGTAGCCATTGTCATCGCTTCTGTTTGGTCATGTGTTACGTAAATTGTAGTTGTTTGTAGACGTTGGTGAAGCTTAGAAATCTCAGCACGCATTTGTACACGAAGCTTAGCATCAAGGTTTGATAAAGGTTCGTCCATCAAGAATACTTTTGCGTCACGAACGATTGCACGTCCTAATGCAACACGCTGGCGCTGACCACCTGATAAAGCTTTAGGCTTACGAGTTAAATACTCTTCAAGTCCAAGAATTTTTGCAGCGTCTTTAACTCGACGATCAATTTCATCTTTAGGGAATTTACGAAGCTTTAATCCGAATGCCATATTATCATAAACACTCATATGTGGATATAGTGCATAGTTTTGGAATACCATCGCGATGTCACGATCTTTTGGAGCAACGTCATTTACACGCTTATCATCAATATAGAAATCTCCTTGAGAAATTTCTTCTAATCCAGCAATCATACGTAAAGTAGTTGATTTACCACAACCTGATGGTCCTACAAATACGATGAATTCTTTATCTTTAATATGAAGATTAAAATCTTCTACCGCCGTTACTTTATTGTCGTATACTTTGTAAATATGATCTAAAACTAATTCAGCCATTATTTTTCCTCCTAGTGTAAACGTTTTCGATACTTAAAGTTTACTTTAAAGAGGACAACACCGTAAATGTGTAAATTGCACAAATTGTTGAAAGGGTTTTCGTGCAAGTTTACTATTTATCACATACGAAGAGTAAAGTTAAAAATGTTCGAGGTCTAAAATGGCTAAATAGGTTGTCACGGCACCGTGAAAATGCTTAATGTCAATGCCTGTCTTTTCTATGAATTTCTCAATCCGGTATTGTAGGCTATTTCGGTGCATATATAGGCGTTTCGCAGCATTTGATACATTCAAATCACTTTCAAAGAAAACTTTGATTGTTTCAAGTAATTCGTGGTCACCTTGTAGCTCTTCTGGAATCACATTTTTAAGTTGGTTACGAAAATCTGAGTCCATCCCTTCAATTAATAGAAATGGCAATATATCATGTAATCGATAAACCTTTTGTTTATGCAAAAATTGTATCCCTTTTTGGAACCAATCTTTTTCTGTTTTAAAAAGAGAGCTAAGATTGTTAGTAAGGGGGTGGGTTTGTCCAATAAATAAACGCATGTCCGTATAAAAATCACTTGTTAACGTAACAGTGATTTCATCATAGAAGACATCCTCAATCATTTCCTCGTTTCTCGTTTCAATGAGAACCCCACGTGAATCATTTTCCCAGAGAAAGATGGTATCTCTTGGCAAAAGTGCCTGAATGGCCTCCTGGAACTCAAGATGGTCGGTAATCGGTTGGTCAGCATAAAATTGAATAAACCGGCAGTGTGTAAAAGGAAGTTGATCAGGTGAAACACTGCCTTGTTGTAAAAACAAAAGGTTATACCAAAACGCCTGGGTATCGTTCATATCGTTGACATGAGTACCATATGGTGTAAAAAGGGAAGATAAAAGAGAGGCCTCTTTTGTAGAAAGACGATCCTTTTTAATTCCGAAAAAAGCTCCTGTATCCGTTAAAAACCACGAATACAAATCTGTTTTGTAGGGTGATTCTGCTGTTATAAGAGCATCCTGATAATGCTTCATCAAATTTTCAATCATGTAAAAACTCCTTCATTTCAATCAAAAAATCTCCTTCTATTATAACAGAAGGAGACCTAGTCGCTAACTGATTATTCAATTACATTCGGTGGTTCCTCTTTCTCAAAATCCCGAGCTTCCTCGATATTCGTTTGATCATGATAACGGTAGACACTTCCACCAGCCATTCCTTCATTTATGAAACGGTCCACATCCATAAATACTTCATCTTTACCTTCATGTTGAAGGTCTTTACGCTCTTTTCCTTGCTTCGCCATAAAAAAAACCTCCTTTGCACTTAGTTTGTGAAGGAGGCAAAGAAATCATTCTTAGTCATACACATGGAAAAGCATTAATTCATGAATTTGTTTTGTAATGTCATTCAAAACTTTCAGATTGGGATGATTGCCGTGCCAATCGATGCTTCCATCCTTATTATAAATTCCATTGTATTTTGTTCCTTGGAAGTAAAAGGAAAAGCTCCAACCAGGAATTTTGCTACTTTTATATAAAGGCTTCCATTGAAAATGTGAAATCATGATAAGCTCCCCTAGCTTCTATTTACGTTTGTGTTTGCCGTCCAGCTTAAACGCCTAGCCAGTTTTCAACTTGAATAGATTTCAGTGAGTATCTTGCGAAAAGCTCAGCTTTGAGCAGCTCGAGGTCACAAGCCAATCCATCAAGAAGGTTAAAGAGCAACCTTCATGCTGGCTCGTCTTGTGCTTGTCGGACTTGCACAGGACAAGGAATGCTTCGTGGCATAATCATCGCACGAAGAAAATGCATAGCATTTTCGAGGAAGTGCTGACATCGACGTTTGCCACAGGAGGTGGCAGTTTTTAGTCGATGATCCTTTTTAGAGGCGCTTAAGCATTTGATTTCATTATAAGTAGTTTGGTTAAATTTTCAAGTCCTTTTTGTTGAATTTGGTCTTCATCAAACACCATTGGTTTTGAATTGATTTCATAAATATACATCCTTCCATCCACTGATCGACCAAGGTCAATCGAGAACTCTCCGATAAACTCACCTGTTTCGTCCAAAAGTACTTTGCCAACTTCATTCACAAGCTTTTTTAAAAGAACTTCATCAAAGCGAGAGCGAACCAATTCATAGGGGATAATTGACCCACCATTTGGAACATGTGTAGTCACTCCATTTTTACCAGCAACCCTGACTCCGATACCGCTAATGATATGTTTCTTTTCATAATAATGACATAAAAGCCTTAAATCATACTGTTTTCCATCATACGTATCCGCTCGAATGGCTTCCTGTAATAAATAATCGTTTACACTAAAGTCATCCATAAACTTCTTCCAAAAGGGTATGAGTGTTGGATAGCTTTGTTTTTCGTGAGGTGATTCTACAATTATTTCATTATGAACGGTTTTTAGTCTGTAAAGATTGATACCTTTATGTCCGGTGGAGCTTTTCAAATAGAGGATGGGATGTTTTGCTAGCATTTCTTCGATATCGCTTTTGTCTTTAATAAGAGTGGTATCAGGAAGAAATCGATGAACAAAATCATTATTTTTTAAAATTTGATAAATCTCCCATTTTGAAAAAAAAGATGGATTAAAAAACGGGATTTCCTTCATTTTTAAAAAAGTAACAACTTTGGTAAAAGCCAGCCCCTCTTCCATGTGACGATATGGAATCCGATTATACACAACATCCGGAAGAGGAGTTCGTAATTTAATCCATTTTTGTAAGGGTTGATAAAAAGTAAAAGCCTCAACGGACTGTTCCTGAATTGACTTCGGGGTAATAATGATTCCTAATGCACCGTTTTCCTGCAAGGATAATAGAGTTTTTTTCAATACTTTGAGATTTCCTATAAAAGTATTGTCTTTTGAGAAACCTGTAAGAATGGCAACGATAGGACCTATCTTTTTTCCATCTTTTTTAACAGGAAAAGGGAGCGATTGCTCTG
Source organism: Bacillus sp. JJ1533 (assembly GCF_036965045.1). Taxonomy (NCBI): domain Bacteria; kingdom Bacillati; phylum Bacillota; class Bacilli; order Caryophanales; family Bacillaceae; genus Bacillus; species Bacillus sp. JJ1533. The sequence goes on from NZ_JBALOV010000026.1 coordinate 122,026, forward strand.
GGCTGCTCCCTACATAAGAAATGATTGTTTTCGTTTTTCCAAAGTAAAGTCCATTTGCTTCCTCACATTGAACCCACTTCTTTTTTTCAATGTGATAATAAATGGTGATCATTTGAAAACTTCCTCAGGTTTTTTAATGGTGGTTTCTGTTAAATAGACAGCATATTGCAAAGGAAGCCTGCTTGAGAGTTTATCATATTTTCTTAGTTTTGGATGTGAAAAAATCGATCGACCTGGCTTGGAGTTTGCCTCGAACAACCATACACTGCCATTTTTATCAACACCTAAATCAAAGCCAAGTTCCCCAATATGTCCTTTTTGTCTCAAATCAATTACTTCACTTAATGAAAGTGCTGCCTGTTTAAGGGAGTCTGTTATTTTCTTACATTCGGCGACATCAGGAAAAATTTCTGAGAGTGTTCGAACGACACCCCCGTTGTTTAGATGTGTAGTCACACTGCCACGTCCCGCGATTTTACCAGCCATCACACTGATCTGCCAATTCCCATTTTCATCTTTATTCGTATGAATCCTAAAATCAATCGTTTTGTGATCGCTTCGGAGTAAATGAATGCCTTGTTGGACGATATAATGTTCTAATCGTTTGTCGCGGAAATGGGTGTTAATAAATAATTCAATAGAAGAAAAACGCTGAAGACGATTGTTTCCCTCCTGGTCACGAAAGCGACAATAATACTCTCCGGAATCTCTGTCAAATAAAACTTGATAAATGCCTAAGCCGAGGCTACCGTTGGCAGGCTTAATGTACACGTGCTGATATTTAGTTAGCATACGCTCGATTAACGTAAAGGTTGGATTTTTATGGGTTTCTGGTAAATACGTATTTACACGGTGATCGCCCTCTAACAATTGGTGAATTTCCCATTTATCAAAAAATCCAGGATTAAACCACGGTATTAAGTACTCATGATGCAAACGTTGTTTGATTTCCCGTAAGGTTTTATGTTTTTCGGTACGGCGGTTTGGTAGGCGGTCATAGACCACATTAGGAAACGGAACTTCAATTGTTTCCCAGCCATTTTCATTATGAAAAAGTCCAAGAATGGTCCCTTTTTCCCAATCAATATGCTTCGCACCAAATACAAAAACATAGGCACCTACTGCTTTCTCCTGGGCCAAAAGTTTTGCAAAGAATAAGGTTCGCTCTCCAATTGGGCGGATCATCGATTCACTAAAGCCTGCTGTGAAAATTCCGATTAGCGGTCCAACGTAAAGATGGTCACCATGGATAAAAATCTGTGTTGTGCTTGTATACGGAATCTTTAGGGACGAGAAAAGATCCTCTGATAGTTTGATTTCCTGTTTATCAACTTGGATTACCTCACATTCAATCGAGGATGTTCCAAAAAGAATTTGCTTGATAGGTGTTTTTAATTGGTAGGTACTAGGGATATACACTTTTCCGTTTTCTTTCTGTGTCATCTTAAGCGGAAGCGGTGTTCGCATTTCTTTCAACTCCTTTTTAATTCAATTTTTCGAATGAAGATGGAGGCAGTATTGTAATGGTGTTTTGTACAGCACATCTTCTTTTGATTGGTTCGTTTCCAAAATAACCTTTCTACCAGGCTTTGAATTCGTATCTAATATCCAGATGGCACCGTCTTTTGTAAGACCTAAGTCAACTCCTATTTCGAATAATGGTTCAAAATGCACTTCTAACACATCTGGTAACCTATTAATAATTGTATGAATATTATCCGAAAGTAATTGCTTTTGAAGAAAAGTCATCGTTTCTGTCCATTTTTCAAATGATTGGGTTTCACCGCCACCACCCAAATTTGAAATGAGATGATTTGGCAATCCGAGACGAATCCCGCGACCTTGTTCAACCCATTTTCCTTGGCCATCCTTTTGAAGTAAGATTCGAATGTCAAATGGGCGGTTCTCTTCATCATGTAATGGCAAATAGGGTTGTGATAAATACGGTTGACTGGTAATAACGGAGTCAATCCACCTTTTTAAATCCCCTCTAGTCGTGAATTGATTCTTTTTTAGAAGGTGTTTATCCTTATAGATGACCTCAACATGATTACGGTGAAGAAAAAGACCAATTATTCCTTTACCCATTGATCCTTTCTCTGGCTTTAGGATGATTTGATGCTGCTTCATTAAAGTTCGTAGGATAGCAGAAGCGGAGAGAGCCTGGTCAGTAGAAGGGATATAAGGTGATAATTCTTTATCTTGGCGCAGGGTGTTGTAAATCTCCCATTTGTTTGGAAGACCGTGCCCTAGAAAAGCATTTGCTGGACGCAACTTTAACCAGTTCATAATGGGCTGACTTTTTTTTGAGATTTCATCATTTGAATAAAAACATCGGTCATATAGAAACATTGGAATTTCAAACATGCTTTGTTCCCACGTATTTGTCCGATGATTATACTTTTCTCCACGAACCCATTCAGAAGTAGGTTCAATCGATGTTGGAGTAAAGCGGTAAAGCTGTATTCCTAATTCAGGAGCACGTTTGGCAAGTTCCGTTGCATAGTTTCTTTCCTGATTCGGGTAAAGTGTAATAAAACCCAGTGAAATCATTAGACCCTCTCCTTTCTCACTCTAAATTGGCTAGAAAGACACAATGCTGTAAAATTGCTTTAGCACTTGGACGAATTTTAGGTGAAAATTGATCCTGTTCTTGGTTTTTCGATGGCTTTGTGTTAACCTCAAGAATCATTGGTTTTCCATTTTCTTCAAGCGCTAAATCGATTCCTAACTCCGCAAAAATTCCGTCGTCTGTTCCGTCGATTATCGCGGCAACCTCCAGTGCTAACTCTTTCATTAACCTTTTAATATGAGGAAATTGTTTTCCATCAAAATTTTCGCTCAGTACTTTATGGAGCTTTTGAATTTCACCACCTCTTGCAAGGTTCGAAACAAATTGATCTTTTGACGAAACCCGTGCAACAATTGAAGTTAACTGCCATTTATCACTAGATTGCTTTTGGCATAGAGCACGAAAATCCAATGGTTTTTCGTTATATAAGAGAAGTGGAATACATTGCTGCACAATAAATGTATGTTGTTTTAGTCTTGAGAACAAAGATTGAAAAAGGGATGCAAAGCTGTGATGGATTTTCTCGATGTCACCTGAGAAGGTTGTGTAATCTAATAAATATTTGCCTTCATCCGTTTTATGAATTCGAAAAATATTTCTTCCTTGACTGCCATGGACTGGCTTTATAAAAACACACTCGTATTTCTCGAGCATATGAAATAGAATATCTTTATGAGTTAACAGCTCGGTGTCAGGGATATATGAATGGAGATGCTCATTTTCCTTCAACAATTCATGTACTTCCCATTTATTTAAAAAATGATCATTAAAATAGGGAACATTTCTCATTTGCAACTCATTTGTGAAATCGATAAACCTTTTGGATTGTTCCCGTTTTCGTGAGTGGATCCGATTGTGAACCACCTGTGGGTAAGGAACAGGTGATTTTTTCCACATCCCATCTATATAGATGTATCCATAATGGTTATAAAATGAATGTAAGGAGAATACATAAAAAAATGCCCCGATTTCATTTGCATATAAAGAAATTTCCCCGCAAAAATCATCGATTGAACCAAGTGAGACAGGAGTGTTTTTTTCGTTTATCTCGGTTAATAATCCGACGACTGGGCCAATTTCAAGGGAATGATCCGATTTTTTGAAAAGGGTAATTGAAAAATTTTCAGTTGGAAGCTGCAATTCCTTTAAGATGAAATCATTACATTGAATCACAGGCTCGCTCTCATTAATAGATACGATTTCAACGGTGACACTATTCCTGCTGCACCATAATTCAATGTTTTGTTGATTTTGTAAGCCAAACTCCTTGATGATGTTGTCACTCATTTTTATTTGCAAAGAGGAAACCTGCTCATTGGAAACAGGAATCACCTCGATTAGAATTTTTTTCGTCATCTTGATAACCCCATTTGCGTAACTTGACGTTCAAACACTATAATTGATAAAGTGATACTTCAATCGGGAGAAATTCTTTCAGCCTAAAATATAGGCAAATGTCTCATAACGTATCGTATGAAAAAGCAGGTAAACCTGTGACTTGGTTAAAGTTAATTTAGAAGGTGATTGTATGAATGTATTTTTAATGATTGTATTCATGATGGTGGTCGGTGCCATTATTGGGGGAGTAACGAATCATCTGGCAATCAAGATGCTGTTTCGACCATATAAACCTATTTATATCGGTGGAAAGCGACTTCCTTTTACGCCGGGATTAATCCCGAAACGAAGGGAAGAACTGGCAAGGCAGATGGGAAGAACTGTGGTCGAGCATCTTTTAACGCCCGAGAGTCTAAAAAGCAAACTAAAGGATGAAAGTTTTGTCAACACAATGAACGGATGGGCGAAGGAAGAGGTTGGTAAATTACTTGATACCGAAAAAAAGATTAATGAACTTGCGGGGTATGTGGGAATACACAATCTTGATGAAATGGTCGAGGAAAAACTAATTCAATTGATTGAAAAGAAGTACGAAAGTCTTCTAGACGAACTGGGAACGAAGGAAATTGGACAGATTATTCCTGAGGAACTCCTTTCAACAATAAAAATGAAGATTCCTGAAATAGCAGAATATATCACAGAAAAAGGCATTGAGTATTTTGAAAGTGAGGAAGGAAAATATCGTCTGAAAAAAATGTTGGATGATTTTCTGTCGACCCGAGGTATGCTTGGGAATATGGTGCAGATGTTCTTAGGGAATACAAGTTTAGTGGATAAGATTCAGCCTGAAATCATAAAATTCCTGAGAAGCCCAGGAACAAAGGAACTTTTACATTCTTTAATTGAAAAAGAGTGGGATAAGGTAAAAGCCTTGGAAGTTAATCGGATGGTTGAACAAGTAGGCTCAGAAAAAATTCTTTCGTTCTTAAAGGAACAGACATTACATATCTTCCCTGTAAAGAAATATCTTGCAACACCCGCAAATGTGGTATTACTACCTTATAAAGACCGAATCCTAGAGACTCTAGTTCCTAAAGGAATTGCAGCGGCTAGTGATTTCATCGCGAACCGTGTTGAGATAATGATGAAAAGCCTAAAGCTAGAGGAAATTGTAAAGGATCAGGTCGGAACATTTTCAGTGGAACGCTTGGAGGAAATGGTATTAGGTATTTCTAAACGAGAATTCAAGATGATTACGTATTTAGGGGCATTGCTTGGTGGAATCATCGGTATTTTTCAAGGGATTATTGCACAATTTTTTTAAAAGGTTTGAACAAACGGACCTTTATGGGAATATGTTAAAATCATGACTCAGATTTCTGTCATAGGATGAATTATGTGGAAATGTTTGTTATAGTGGGTAAGAACCATTTTCCGCAGATTAAATCTGGAAAAGGAGGTAGGTAAAATGGGTGTGAATTTATATGATGTTGCGTATGGAGTTGAAAAGGCGATTCGTGAAAGTAATGAATTTAAGCAACTAAAGCAACTATACGATCAAGTCAACAATGACGAAGGTGCAAAGAGGTTATTCGAAAGCTTCCGAAACATACAATTATCCCTTCAGCAAAAACAAATGATGGGTGAAGATATTTCACAAGCAGAAGTAGAGCAAGCTCAGAGACAAGTTGCACTTGTTCAACAACATGGCACAATTGCAATGCTAATGGAAGCTGAGCAACGCATGAGCGTTGTCATCGGTGAACTAAATCAAATCATGCTAAAGCCACTTGAAGAACTTTATGGCAGCATGGACCAACAATAAGGTATGGATGAACCCTACGCGAAATGGCGGGGGTTCTTTTTGTTTCCTAATCATGTAAAACCTACTGTTCTAATCAACTTCATTTTTTCATAACCATATATATAGGGACAGCAACACCGAGAAGGAGGACCTGCATATGTATAGGTTACTAGCAATAAATGTTGATGGAACATTACTGCGTCCGAATGGTCGGCTTCAAAGCGGAACAAAGGAAGCCATTGACTACGTTCGAGCGAAGGAAGTTTATGTGACTCTCATAACAAGACGTCCTTTCGCATCGACTAAAAAAATAGCCAAAGCATTAAAGCTAGACTCATTGCTAATTACACATAATGGAGGATTTATTAGCCATGATCTAAATAACCCAATCTATGTAAAACGAATATCGGAAGAGAAAACTTTTAATATCGTCCAGGTATTAGAAAACTTTAAATGTAGTATTCGACTCCAGCATGAAAAGTTCTCAATTGGTAACCGGATGAGATTTCCTGGTAACCTCATCGCAAAAGCGATGTTTGGCTCAGGTGACCCACTCTTTTATCCAATGCAATTTGTTGATTCACTAGGTGACTATTTAACAGACAATCCTGTTGACCCGCCGAAAATTGAGGTCTATTCACAAAGTGAAGATGAACTGGGAATAATCAAAGAAACAATCAATGAGCATTTCCTGGATGTCCAAGTCGATTTAACTGAACCACATAGGCTAGAAATTACACCTTTAGGAGTTTCCAAGCTTAACGGTTTACAAGCTTTAGCCAAACATTTAGATATCCCTTTACACGAAACTGTGGTCATCGGTGATTCAACAGACGATATTGAAATCATTCAATCTGCCGGGTTAGGGGTTGCAATGTGGAATGCACCGAAGGAAGTTAAATTTGCAGCTGACTGGGTGACCCGTTCAAATAATATGAATGGCGTATCCTATATGATCAAAGAGCATTTCCGAAAACAGCAAAGAATTGACTTTTTAAAACAAATTAAGATTGAAAAATAAAGTTAGCTTTTGCCTCCACAGGTTGTGGGGGTTTTTTATATGGTTAAAAACTTCTAAAATCGATAGATCAAAAATAAAACCGATTGGAACGAATTATTTCCGATTAAAGCGTAATGCCAACTCAAAAAACCAACCAAATTTCTCATATTGATTAAAAAACGGACATTCTGTACACTTAAGAAAGCTTATTTTATTGAAAAGGTGATACAAACTATGCGTATTTTGTTCAAAGGGCTTGAGGATGAGCGGTTTATTCGGCCTCTACAGCTCATCACAAATCTATTTTTCGAGGAAAGTGAAATTTCCATTACAGAACTAGAAAATCCTGAGCTAGTAATAGACTTTCATTACGAATCTAATTATTCAATCATAACTTCAAAGGCCACACTTACTGATATGAAGTCAGGTACTGACTACGAGGCAAGCTATAGTAAAGAATTTCCGCCGTTTGAGAATGAAAAAGAACAATTTAAAAAGATAAAAAATGCTGTTTCACATGTGTATGTAACTGTAATGCAAGACTTTACAAAGATTATCCAGCCCTGGGGAATGCTTACTGGTATCCGCCCAACAAAGCTTTTACACAAAAAGAACCGAGAAGGTGTGTCTCCAGAGGCAGCTCACAAACAATTAAAAGAAGACTATTTGATTACCGATGAAAAACTTGAATTAATGCGCCAAATTGTCGACCGCCAACTCACAATGGTTCCTGATTTATATCAACTGCAAAATGAAGTGAGTATATATATTGGAATTCCTTTCTGCCCAACGAAATGTGCGTATTGTACATTCCCGGCTTATGCAATCAATGGACGACAAGGCTCGGTCAATTCCTTTCTTGGTGGTCTCCATTACGAGATGCGCGAGATAGGACGCTGGTTAAAAGAGAATAATATAAAAATTACAACCGTCTATTACGGTGGTGGTACCCCAACAAGTATTACAGCTGAAGAGATGGACATGCTTTATGAAGAAATGAATCAGTCCTTCCCAGATGTTCAACATATTCGAGAAATCACTGTTGAAGCTGGTAGACCGGACACGATTACACCGGAAAAACTGGACGTTCTTAAAAAGTGGAATATTGACAGAATCAGTATTAATCCACAGTCCTATATTCAAGAGACATTAAAAGCGATAGGGCGTCATCACACAGTGGAGGAAACGATTGAAAAATTCCATCTAGCCCGAAGCATGGGAATGAACAATATTAATATGGACTTAATCATTGGCCTGCCTGGTGAAGGAGTGGAAGAATTCAACTATACTCTTTCTGAGACAGAAAAGCTGATGCCTGAGTCATTAACCGTTCATACCTTGTCCTTTAAGCGTGCATCGGAAATGACACGAAATAAGAAAAAATATAAGGTTGCCGGCCGTGAGGAAATCACAGAAATGATGAACAATGCTTCTACATGGACTAACAAACATGGCTATGTACCTTATTATTTATATCGAATGAAGAACATACTTGGAAACCTAGAAAATGTCGGTTACTCTTTGCGAGGGCAAGAAAGCATCTACAATATCATGATTATGGAAGAAGTCCAAACAATTATTGGGCTAGGTTGTGGGGCAGCAAGTAAATTTGTTGATCCAGTAACAGGTAAAATCACACAATTCGCAAACCCAAAGGATCCAAAATCCTACAATGACAATTTTTTAGAATATACGAATAAAAAAATCAATATTTTAGACGAGCTATTTCGAGTGGCAAAAGGGGTATAGGAAACTATACCTCTTCTTTTTTGGGAAAAAAGAGGATTTTTCTAGTTAATGAGGAATTATTCAAGTATTGGACCTCATAAAGATTAACAGACTCCTTTTTTTAAAATGTAAACGCTTTCCGCATTATTTTTTAGACTCCGAGTACCTGTCGATTTTATGAGTAAACCCTTAAATTAGGAGGGATAACAATGACTGCACGTTATTTGCAAGATGAGCATCAGATTTTCCGGGATGCCTTTCGGAAGTTCCTTGAAAAAGAAGCTTACCCTTTTTATAACGATTGGGAAAAAGATAGGATGATACCACGTTCTTTTTGGACAAAAATGGGAGAGAACGGCTTCCTTTGTCCATGGGTCGATGAAAAATACGGGGGATTTAACGCTGATTTTGCCTATTCAGTCGTCATAAATGAAGAGCTTGAACGGGTGGGGGCAAGCATGATTGGAATCGGCCTTCATAGCGATATCGTGGTTCCATATTTGAACGAATATGGAACAGAAGAACAAAAACAAAAATGGCTCCCACCATGTATCTCAGGTGAAATCATAACAGCGATTGCGATGACAGAACCAGGTGCTGGATCTGATTTAGCTGGGATTAAAACAACGGCTATAAAAGAAGGAGACCATTATATTGTTAATGGTCAGAAGACATTTATCACAAATGGCATTCATGCTGATTTGGTTATTGTTGTGTGTAAAACAGATCCGAAAGAAAAACATAAAGGAATTAGTTTACTAGCAATTGAAAGAGATACCCCCGGATTTTCAAGAGGAAGGAAGCTTGATAAAGTAGGGCTTCATGCCCAGGATACGTCTGAACTTATTTTTGAAGATGCCAAAGTTCCGGCTGAAAACCTCATTGGAATAGAAGGAAAAGGCTTTTATTATTTAATGCAACAGCTTCAGCAGGAACGGCTAATTGTCGCCATTTCTGCTCAAATCGCAGCAGAAACAATGTTAAAGCTAACTTTAAAATATGTAAAAGATCGCGAGGCCTTTGGAAAATCGATAAGTAAATTCCAACATATTCAATTTAGACTTGCTGAACTGGCGACCGAAATTGAGATTGGCAGAACGTTTTTGGATGATTTAATTGAACAACATATTTCAGGAAAGGATGTGGTGACAAAGGTTTCAATGGCGAAATGGTGGTTAACTGATATGGCAAAAAAGGTAGCAGCTGAATGTATGCATCTCCATGGTGGCTATGGATATATGGAGGAATACGAGATTGCTAGAAGGTATCGTGATATTCCAGTGTCCGCTATTTACGCTGGAACAAATGAAATTATGAAATCAATTATTGTGAAAAACATGGGGCTATGATTTTTTAAAAAATAGTGGAGTGGGGGAATCATTATGATGAATGTACCATTACTTGTTTCTTCAATGCTCGAGCGCGCAGAAAAGTTTTTTCCTAAGAAAACGGTTGTGTCGAGAACTTCGACAGGAGTAGTAACCCATACTTATAGAGAGATTGGTGAGCGAACAAGAAGACTTTCAAGTGCGCTCGAAAAAATAGGCGTGAAGAAGGGAGATCGTGTTGGAACCTTAGCATGGAATCATCATCGCCATCTCGAAGCTTATTTTGCGATACCTGGAATTGGAGCCGTACTGCATACCATTAATATTCGCCTTTCACCAGCGCATATTACCTATATTATCAACCATGCTGAGGATAAGGTACTGATCTTTGATGAAGACCTGCTGCCATTGTTGGAAAAAGTGAAGAACCAATTACCATCGGTTGAAGCCTATGTCCTCATGACAGATAAGGATGAATTGCCTGAATCAAATTTAGAACCTCTTTATCATTATGAAAAAATGGTAAGTGAAGGAAATCCTACATTTGAATTTAAAAAAGATCTGGATGAAAACGATCCGGTAGGAATGTGTTATACATCTGCAACAACAGGAAATCCAAAAGGGGTCGTTTATTCGAACCGTGGCATTGTGTTGCATAGTATGGCACTTGGGCTTGCTGATAACACAGGATTATCTGAAAGCGACATTGCAATGCCGGTTGTTCCGATGTTCCATGTGAATGCCTGGGGATTACCGTTTGCAGCAGTATGGTTTGGAACAACCCTCGTTATGCCGGGGCCATATTTTACCCCAAAGGTACTTGCTGAATTAATTGATGCTGAGAAAGTTACTGTGACTGCAGGAGTACCAACAATCTGGCTCGGACTTCTTAACGAATTAGAGCAAGGCAATTATGATACAAGTAGTTTAACTCGTATTTTATGTGGTGGGTCCGCTGCTCCAAAAGGACTAATTAAGGCTTTTGAATCAAAATATAAAATTCCGTTTATTCATGCATATGGGATGACAGAAACCACACCACTTGTAGTATTGTCTCGTTTAAAAAGCTACCAAAATGATCTTACTGATGAGGAAAAATTAGAAATACGCTCGAAACAAGGGGCACTCGTACCGCTAGTAGAAATGAAGGTTATTGGTGCAAACGGGGAGGTGGCCAATGACGGAAAAGAAATGGGGGAACTTTTGTTAAGAGGTAATTGGATTGCAGATAAGTATTACAAGGATGAGCGGACCAATGAAGCGTTCCGTGATGGATGGCTCCATACTGGGGATGTTGTCACCGTAGATGAAGAAGGGGTTGTGAAGATTGTCGACCGAACAAAGGATTTAATCAAAAGCGGTGGGGAATGGATTTCCTCTGTTGATATCGAAAATGCACTCATGGCCCATGAAGCCGTTTTTGAAGCCGCTGTGATTGCAGTTCCCCATGAAAGATGGCAGGAACGACCAGTGGCATGTGTTGTGTTAAAGGATGCTGCAAAAGGGCAAATCACAAAAGAAGAGTTGATTGAGTTTCTAAAGCCACAATTTGCAAAATGGTGGCTACCAGATGATATCATCTTCATGGATGAAATTCCAAAAACTTCGGTAGGAAAGTTTTTGAAGAGAGCACTGCGCGAGCAATTGAAAGACCATATATCACAGGTAAAATAAACATGCATCGTCTCAATTGGTTAGGAATTGTAAATGCCGAAATGAGGTACGTGGTTGGAGATAAATAGGAAGTAGAGACTCGGAACATTGATAAGAAAGAGGCTCCTTTTTGGATAAAAATAGGAGAAAGCTAGCTGGCGAACCCTGTAAAGAGGCTCTCGTTTGGAAAAGGATAGGAGAATGTTAGCTTGTGAACCCTGTAAAGAGGCTTCGAGTTGGAGAAACTTAGGAGAATGTAAGCCAGTGAACTCTGTAAAGAGACTTAAGGTTGGAAATAATCAGGAGAATATTAGCTAGGAAACCCTGTAAAGAGGCTTTCGGTTGGAAAAATCTAGGGGAATGTTAGCTTGTAAACCCTGTAAAGAGTCCAACAATTGGTAAAATCAAGAGATAACTAACCTGCAATTTCCGAAAAGAGTCTCACACCTGATTATAACAGTAAACCTTTAAATACCATCCGAAAACTTTGGATGGTATTATTTTTGAAAACGGTTTCTTTTATATTAATATAATTGTATAATATTAGTAACACCACTTAAGGGGGCTTAATAATGGCAATTGAACAAGTAGAAAAAGTGTTACTTTATATGGATGATCGAGTAGCGTATCTTACTCTTAATCGCCCTAAGTCACTAAATGCAATGGATGTTGAAATGTTAAATCAAATTTTACATAGTTTAAAAGAGGTAGCTGCCAATGATCAAGTGGATATCCTCGTATTGGCAGGAAGCGGAACTGGTTTTTCAGCAGGTGGTGACATTAAAACAATGCTGAGCTCAATAGATGATAGTGAATTTGAACCGGTAATGGAACTTATCTCTGAAATAACGAAAACGCTCTATCTGTTGCCGAAACTAGTAATCAGTGCAATTCATGGACCAGCTGCAGGACTTGGATTAAGCCTGGCACTAGCTGCTGACTATATTATTGCAGATCGACTATCAACTATTGCCATGAATTTCATCCGTATTGGTCTGATTCCAGATGGAGGAGCACATTTCTTCCTTGAAAAAAGACTTGGAGAAGCAAAAGCTAAGCATTTGATTTGGGAAGGAAAGCAATTGTCACCAGGGGAAGCGTTGCACTTGGGGTTAATTGACGAGGTTGCAGAAGAAGAACTGCAAACGGCTGTTATTCACAAGCTCAAAAAGTGGAAAAAGAAACCCGTGCTTGCAATGCTTCAAACCAAATCCATTTACAATCAAATGCATTTACCAGAACTAGAGAAAATTTTAGAATTGGAAAAACAAGGTCAGCAAGCCATGCGAAATACAAAAGACCACCGTGAGGGCATTCAAGCCTTTTTAGAAAAACGAAAACCGATATTTACCGGTGAATAATAAGGAAAGTCCCGCTGAAATATGGCGGGGCTTTTTTTAGTGCACTCCAATAAGAGTAATCACCTATCGATGAAACAACACTAATTTTCCAGCGGAGCTTGTGCAGCGGTGGGTTGTTTCTAGATAGTTTTTTTCTTTTAGGATCTTTTCTCCACGTTCCTTCGCTTCTTTTTCAGTAGCTGCTTCAAATGATTCCTCTAGAAGTTTTTCCCCCGTTTTATCAAATACAGTTAATACATAATTCATGCCAGATACCCCTTCCCAAAAGTGAAAATTCTGATACTTAAAGTGTAGTAGATTGCTAATCTTCTCGCAACAATTAATCAGGTGAACAGTGTGGTATCATTATTCGGTGAAACTTTTTTATAACTTAATCGTAGAAACTACTGGAAAAGGAGGAATACTGATGGCATTACAACTTGAAAATGTAACAAAACGATTCGGTAGCTTCACGGCTGTTGACAACTTATCAATCGAAATTCCAGAGAGTGAAATGTTTGGATTTTTAGGTGCAAATGGAGCTGGAAAAACAACAACATTCCGAATGATTTTAGGATTATTAGATGTCAGTGAAGGAAAAATTAGTTGGGATGGGAAAAAAATTAATTATGATACAAGCCATATGATCGGATATCTGCCAGAGGAAAGAGGTCTATATCCGAAAATGAAGGTACGTGACCAGCTTGTCTATTTAGCAAGACTACGCGGGATGCAGAAACAAGATATTTTAAAACAAATAGATTACTGGCTAGAGCGATTTAAGGTTCCTGAATATGCAACAAAAAAGGTTGAGGAATTATCAAAAGGAAACCAGCAAAAAATCCAGTTTATCGCTTCTGTCATTCATAAACCAAAGCTTCTAATTCTTGATGAGCCATTCAGTGGGCTTGACCCAGTGAATGTTGAGCTTTTGAAAGAAGCAGTTGTGGATTTGAAAAATGCAGGAACCTCAATTGTATTTTCAAGCCACCGTATGGAGCATGTGGAGGAATTATGTGAGCACCTATGCATCATGCACCATGGTAAACCGGTTGTGCATGGAACATTAAAGGACATCAAGCGCTCGTTTGGAAAGAAGAACGTCATTGTTCATGCTGATTTTGATATTACCCATTTAAAAACATTAGCCGGTGTTACAAAGGCAAAGGAAACAGCGGAGGGACTTCATTTACAGGTTGAAAGTGAAGAGATTTCACAAAAAATCCTTGATTCAATTGCTGGAAAAGGTTTTGTTCGAAAGTTTGTTTTAGAAGAACCTTCCTTAAACGATATCTTTATTGAAAAGGTAGGTGCTTCCTATGAGTAAATTTTGGATTATTCTCTTTCACACATATGTCAGTAAATTAAAGACAAAATCATTTATTATTACGACACTAATAACCGCACTCATTATTGTGGGTTTAGCAAACATTCAAACCATCATCGAAAAATTTGATGAAGATGAAACAAATCATATTGCTGTTCTAACGGAGTCAGATGGTCTTTTTCAGGCTTATGAGCAGACATTATCTGCAATGACAATGTCTAGTGAGATTGTCCTCGAAAAAATGGCTGGAACTGAAGAAAAAGCGAAAGAACGGGTTAAAGCTGAAGAAATTACAGGATATCTCCTTTTGACAGAGACGCCTGAGGGACTTCCACAAGGGCTATATAAAGCACCTTCGATTACGGATTCAGAAATTACTGGGCAATTGGAACAAGCTCTTCAACAATTGAAGGTAACGATTGCTACAACAAAAGCGGGATTATCGTCTGAGCAGATTAATGAACTATATGCACCTGTTCATTTTGAGAAACAAGCACTTGAAGAAAATGCAAAATCTGAGGAAGAACTTAATCAGGCACGTGGTTTAGTATATGTCCTTTTATTTGTCATCTACTTTGCCGTGATCATGTATGCAAATATGATCGCAATGGAGGTTGCGACTGAAAAATCATCTCGAGTAATGGAAATACTCATTTCAAGTGTGTCCCCGATTAAGCAAATGTTCGGGAAGATTCTTGGTATTGCACTTCTAAGCTTAACCCAATTTGCGGTCATCTTAGGAGTCGGGTATGCTTCCTTAAAACAAAGTATGAGTGGTATGGAAGGTGGCTTTTTTGAAGTGTTCGGCTTTGGCGACCTGCCGATTTCAACATTTGTTTATGCTGGAATCTTCTTTATATTAGGTTACTTCCTATTTGCAACACTTGCAGCCTTCCTAGGATCATTGGTGAGTCGTATTGAAGATGTTCAACAAATGATTACCCCGATGACCTTATTAATTGTAGCTGCATTTATGATTGCCATGTTTGGTCTAACAAAACCAGAATCATCCGTGATTACCATTACATCATTTATTCCGTTTTTTGCTCCTATGATTATGTTCCTTCGTGTTGGAATGCTAACACTACCAGCATGGGAAATCGCCTTATCAATCGGAATACTTGTACTAACCATTACTTTATTAGCGATTTTCGGTGCAAGAGTTTACCGTGGGGGAGTTCTCATGTACGGCAAATCATCCTCCTTCAAGGACATTAAAAAAGCACTACAGCTAACAAAAAATGATAAATAAGGAACCCTATCATTTGGAACCGGAGGAATATTTTCCTTCGGTTTTTTGGTATGAAAAATCGCACATAAAATGCATAAAATAAGAACGTGCATTCGTATCCTGGAGGTGATAGAATATATGTAACAGAGCAAAGGGGGCGCCTAAGATGAATTCGATTACTTTTTTACATATCGCGGATTTGCATTTGGACAGCCCATTTTCAGGGCTAGCTAATCTACCTTCAGAATTATTTAAACGTGTTCAAGAAAGTACATTTACATCCTTAACGAGATTAATCGATATGGCGATAGGGGAAAAGGTAGATTTTGTTTTGATTGCTGGTGATTTATTTGACGGAGAAGATCGAAGCCTTCGTGCACAGTCCCGATTTCGAAAAGAAATGGAACGCCTAAAGGATCATGAAATTGAAGCCTTCATTATCCACGGAAATCATGACCATCTGGGAGGAAGTTGGCCACATTTTGAATGGCCAAGCAATGTTCATGTGTTTCAAAATGAAAATGTCGAAATCAAACCCTTTATCAAAAATGGGGAAACACTTGCAAACATTCACGGCTTTAGCTATACAAAGAAAGCCGTTCTAGAAAACAAAACCTCATCCTACGAGAAAAAAGAAAATGCACCATTTCATATTGGAATGTTACATGGAAGCAGGGAAGGAGAAAGTGCTCATAGCCGATATGCGCCATTCTTACTGTCAGATCTCCAGCGGAAAGGATTTGATTACTGGGCTCTTGGACATATTCACACAAGGGAGATTCTTTCTGAGGATCCACCGATTATCTATCCCGGCAATATTCAAGGAAGACATAAAAAAGAAATCGGTGAAAAAGGCGGTTATCTTGTAGAGCTTTCGAAGAAGGGCGCAGACTATTCATTTCTCCCTGCATCTGACCTCATTTGGGAAAATACAGCCATCGATATTTCAGCGATTGCAAGTTTTGATCAACTTGTAGATTTAACACTTTCCTGCTTAGAGGATTTTCATAAAGAAAATCAAGGTGTATTTTTAACGATTGAATACACAGGAGTGGGCCCACTCCATAATCAACTTCAGGAAAAAGGAATGCAAGAAGATTTACTGTCGCTTTTAAATGATGACATAACAACAAAGGATTTTGTTTATGTTGTGGAAATAAAACAAAAAACACAATTGGAATTCAATCGAGATAAAATGAGGCAAGACTCTCATTTTATCGGAGATTTAGTAGAAAACATAGAGTCCTATCAAGATTTTAATCAGGCACTCCTTCCTTTACGGAACCACCAAAGTTTTCGCAGATATATCGACACTTTTACAAACGAAGAACTAGAGGAAATTCTAAAAGATGCGGAAAACATGATCCTTCGGGAACTGTATCATTCAGATTGAGGTGATGATATGAGAATCATAGGCATTCAGATTTATGGATATGGAAAACTGGAAAATGTAGAACTTGGAAATCTATCACCTAATCTTCAAGTCTTTTATGGCCAAAATGAAGCTGGCAAATCTACTCTTATGTCTTTTATCCATAGCATTCTATTTGGATTCCCAACCAAACAACAGACTGATCAACGCTATATTCCGAAAATGGGAACTAAATACGGTGGAAAGCTAATAATCGAAACAGATGAACATGGAACGGTTATGATTGAAAGACTTCCAGGGAAAGCTGCAGGAGATGTAACCGTCTATTTACCGGATGGAACGGTTAAGGGAGAGGACTTTATTTCTGAACTGTTCCAAGGAATGGATAAAACCCTTTACCAAAATATCTATTCCTTCAATATCCATGGGCTTCAAGGAGTACATAACTTAAAGAGTGAGGATATAGGAAGATTTTTATTTTCTGCTGGAACTGTTGGAACAGATGCCTTGCTTGAATTACAGAACAAATTAACAAAGGACATGGATCATTTATATAAACCTAAAGGTAAGAATCCTCCCCTTAATATGGAACTGAATCGGCTTAAAGAGGAACATGCAAAAATTTCGAAGTGGCAGGAAAAAAACAATGAATACGAGGGATTGCTTGAAGAACGGCATAAGATTGAAAGTGAACTAAAAAATCTAGAAGCTAGTAAACAATTCCTTAAGGGACAAATTCAGGAGTCAGAAAAACTACAATCGATTCAGCCCATCGTAGCAGAATATCAAACTCTGGAATATCAATTGACAGGTTTACCCGTATATGAGCCCTACCCAGAAGATGGATTGAAGCGTTTCGAACAACTTCAGGCACTGATAAAACCATATGAAGCACAACTCAAAACATTACAAACAAAATTGCTAGAATTAGATAAGGAAAAAAGTTCAATCCAAGTATCCCCGCAACTACTTGAGAATGAACAGCCAATTGTAGAATTGGTCGAAAATAGAAGCCTGTTTGTTGAAAAACAGAACAGACTTCAGCTAGTCACGAAAGAGCTTCAACAGCTTGAAGAAGAAACACGGCTACTAAAAAACAGAATCAATCTATCTATCTCAGAAGAAAAAGTTCAGGAACTCGATCTCAGTATAGCTGCAAAAGATTTATTTTCAGAAATTGTTTCTGATACAGCCCGTCATAAACAGCAGAAACAATTTTTAGACGAAAATTTCACTAGAGCCAAGGATGTACTAGAAAACAGTGAACAAAAGCTCAAGGAACTCAAGCAGCAAATCCTTTCTACTGAGGAGAGAACAACCCTTGAAAAGAAGAAAAGTCAATATACTGCAAAAGAAAGCATAGAGAAAGAAAAGGCCTTAATTGAAGATGAAATCGATAGAATTACTCACCAAATCGAAAGAGCGACAGCAAAAGAAACGGAGAATAAGACTAAGTTAGCCCGTGTGTTCAATGGCATTGGTTTAGCATTGCTTCTCTCATCCGTCTATTTTTATATCTCACAAGAATGGATAACAGGTGGAATCTTAACCATTTTAGCTCTTCTCATGCTACCAATAGGAAAAAGGGTCACGTCACAGATGTCTTCTTCCATTATTCATGAGCTTAAGATTGACAAAGAAAGTCTTCTGAAAAAGCTCGATGCCATCAAAGAAAAGCTTAAAAGCCAAAATCTTTCAGATGATGAAGAAATTACAACAAGACTTCTTCGTGACCAGCAGGTTAGACAGGAAATTCAAATTGAAAATGCTTCTCTCCATCAACATGAACGTGCATATGATAAGGTGCTTGTTGGATTTGAAGAATGGGAGAAAGCGGGTTTTTCAATTGAAGAAAGAGTGGCAAACATCAAGAAAACATACGGGCTTCCACAGCATATATCGAATGAGCGCTTGTTGGATGCTTTTCAAATTCTTGAAGCAATTCGAGATCAGGCCTTAAGGAAACGTAAGCTTTTGGAACAACGAAATGAACTGCAAAAAGAAATTTCTAGTTTCAAAGAAAAAATAGATTTCGTTGGAAAGCAGTTAAAGATACCAAATCAAGATGTTATCAAGATAGATGAATTGGCAAGCCAATTACAGAAAGAAAAACGGAAATATGACCAACTTTTACAGAATGAAGCAAAATTAAAAGATACAACTGACCAGCTAGAAGAACTAACGTTGGAAATGGACCACCTTCAAAAGGAATGTCATGTTTTGTGGAACATGGCTGAAGTTTCAAACGAAGAAGAGTTCCGAGCAAAGGGACAAGCGAATGTTAAGTCTAAACAAGTGAAAGAACGAATGAATCTTCTAAAATCTCAGTTAGAACGGTATGGAGACCTTGTGAACAACTGCAGTGTTGAAACAGATTATGAAAATCGAATTGAAGGATTATCAGCTGACATCACTCAGCTTAATGAACTTGAAAAGGAGAAGCAGCGTCAGTTGTCTGCTATCCATCATCGTGTCCAGGAACTTGAAGAAGGTGGAACCTATGCGGATATTCTTCATTCTTATGAGGCAAGTAAATCCTTAGTTAAGGATCATGCGAAGAAATGGGCAGCACTTGCCGTTGCGAAGGATATTCTGTCTAAAACAGTTGACCAGTATCGAAAACTACGGCTTCCAAAGGTGATTGAAAAGGCTGAGCGTTATTTTTCGATATTAACAGATCAAAAATATAAGAAAATCTATTTAGATCAAGATATCGATGGATTTATTGTTGAGGATATAAATGGACTTCGTTTTAAACCAGGTGAACTTAGCCAAGCAACCTCAGAGCAATTATATATTGCGCTTCGATTTTCACTAGCAAATACGATGCATCCAAACCAATCGTATCCTTTTATAATTGATGATAGTTTTGTTAATTTTGATTCTTATCGTTTAACTAGTGCAATCTCGCTTATCAAAGAGCTGTCACAGGACAATCAAATCCTTTTATTTACATGTCATCAACATGTTTTGGAAGGATTTGGAGGAGTCGATTCTATCAAATTAGATACTGAAGAAATCAAGGAAAACCAAAAAAATATGCTATAATTTTGTTAGAAAATAGAATGCTAAATGCTATTGGAAGAATGAACTTTAGATAAAAAAGCAGGGGGAGAATATATGGTAAAGGGCATTGTTCATTATGATGTGGGGCAGCAGGTTGACGTATTTTTATTTATTAAATCATCGACAAAAGGGATTGCGAGTAACGGAAAACCTTTCCTAACGTTAATATTTCAGGATAAAAGCGGAGAAATTGAAGCAAAGCTTTGGGACGCAACTCCTGAAGATGAAGTGCATTATGCAGCACAAAAAATAGTAAGACTTGCAGGGGAAATTAATAGCTATCGTGGTCGAAATCAGCTAAAAATCCGAAACATCCGCCCTGCAACAGATTTAGATGGTGTTACAATTTCAGATTTTCTTGAGGTAGCACCCGTACCACAGGATGAAATGGCTTCAAAAATTACACAATATATTTTTGAAATGAAGAATTCTAATATCCAAAGAATCACAAGACATCTATTAAAAAAACATCAGGCTGCATTTTATGAATATCCTGCCGCAACTAAGAATCACCATGAATTTGTGTCAGGTTTAGCCTATCATGTTGTTTCCATGCTTGATTTGGCAAAATCAATTGCAAGCTTGTATCCATCACTTGATACCGATTTATTATACAGTGGTATCATCCTACATGATTTAGGTAAAGTAACTGAGTTGTCCGGCCCAATTTCAACAACCTATACAATTGAAGGAAATTTATTAGGGCATATTTCTATCATGGTCAATGAAATTGGACAGGCAGCAAAAGAACTCGGTATTGAAGGAGAAGAAGTGACCGTACTTCAGCATATCATTCTCAGTCACCATGGAAAGGCTGAATGGGGAAGCCCTAAGCCTCCTATGATTAAAGAGGCGGAGATTCTACATTATATTGATAATCTCGATGCAAAAATGAATATGTTAGATCGTGCCTTAGAACGAGTAAAACCAGGCGAATTCTCAGATCGCGTTTTTGCATTAGATAATCGTAGCTTTTATAAGCCAACCTTTCATAAATAAACAGTGAAAAACTCGACTCAAATGCCAAAGAGTCGAGTTTTTTTAATAGAATTTTGTATTTCATGGAAAGCTATGTAAAAAAAAGAGGTACGTAAAAGATGGTAAAAGTGATTCTTTTCTTTTTTCTTTTTTTCTATTCAACCCAAATTCATACAGTCGTTGCAACTTCTGAATATGATGAAAAGGACAGCCCATTAAGCTTTAAAGTAGAAATGGTACCATGGGATATGGTGAATGAAATACTTCCTCGAAAATCCTTTTTTACAATCATTGATGTTGAGACAGGGCTTCAATTTCGTGTGCAAAGAAGGGCAGGAAGCAGGCATGCCGATGTTCAACCACTTACGATTGAGGATACGAAAATCATGAAAAAAATCTATAATGGGAAATGGAGCTGGAAACGAAGAGCGATTATTGTGAAGTATGGTGACCAAATGATTGCAGCTTCTATGCATGGGATGCCACATGGGGCAGGTGCATTAAAAAACGGTTTTCCTGGTCATTTTTGTGTTCATTTCCTAGGGAGTACCACACACCGTTCAAACGAGCCTGATATCGCTCATAAGCTCATGCTGCTTAAGGCGGGTGGAAAGCTAGATGAATACATAAGCAACGCTGACCCGTATCATCTTATTGAAATATTCGCTACAGGAATTAATCAAACAGACCGGAAAATTATTGAGCAAACACTACTCCCAACTTCAAAAAGTAAAAAGCTGTACAAGAAATTGAATCAAATTACTATATTTTCAATAACAAATATGTCTTACTTACCATTGAGTGACTTAAAAGGACTTTTAAGTATGGAAATCCCTACAGAGGTTGAAATTTACCGAGATAATCAAGAAAAGGAACGAAAACAAGTTGTTTTCATTTTGGTTCGAGATAGTATCATTGATCGTTGGTATATCCAGCAAAGCGAGTTATTAAAGGATCTGTAATTTGTTAAAAATAAGAAATAAAAAAGGATTTTTTCAGATTTTGTAGAATTCTGTAAATAATGGTTTCAATGAGGAGTGATTACGATGACATCAACTAAATCTCTATTTTATGGATTGTTAATTGGCAGTGTAATCGGTGGTGTGTCCGTGCTTTTAAGTACGCCCACTTCTGGTAAAGAATTTAGAAGATCCTTGAAAAATAATCAAAAATATATGACTCAAAACTTGTCGCACGTAGTTTTAGAAGGGAAGTCACTAACTGACCAGATTTCTAAAACAACTAAACAAGCGGTAAGTACGATAAGTGAAGTTTCTGGTGAGTTGAAGACTTCGTTCAATCAATGGAAAAAAGAAATAGAAGGGAATCAAAAAAATATACAAAAAGAGCTTTCAGAAATAGAAAGCGCTTTAGAAAAACTGGAAAAAGCGGTTACAACCCAGTGAAATCAAAATTTTTTCACCTAATTTAAAAATTTTGTAAATTTACATCTTTATTAATTTTTATTTTATTGGCATAATAGTAATAAGAGAAAATAGAAAAGTGGGTGAATCTATGAAACATGAAGAAAAAATGGCCTCCATCAAAGAAGCGCTCCTTTTTAGTCAGAGAATTGCACAGCTTAGTAAGGCATTATGGAAGTCTATTGAAAAGGACTGGCAGCAATGGATCAAGCCTTATGACTTGAATATTAATGAACATCATATTATTTGGATTGCGTATCATTTGAAAGGTGCTTCTATTTCAGAGATTGCTAAGTTTGGAGTTATGCATGTTTCGACTGCATTTAACTTTTCTAAAAAGTTAGAGGAACGTGGATTACTACAATTTTCAAAAAAGGAAAATGATAAGAGGAATACGTATATCGAGTTAACTCCAGAAGGAGAAGAAATATTTTTAAAAATTGTTGAAGCCTATAATCCTACTAAAAATGGAGTATTAGAAGGGGCAATTCCACTTAAAAAACTTTATGGCAAGTTTCCGGAAATTGTTGAAGTAATGAGTATTGTCCGCAATATATACGGAGATGATTATATGGAAATCTTCGAAAAGTCTTTTAAAAATTTCGAGGATGACTTTATCGAGGTAGATGGCAAGCTTTACAAACGAGTTGAGGAAAAATTAGAAATGTAAATAACGATTATTTGATTGCATCAATAATCCCTTTAAGTTCGTGCATTAAAGGAGCAAATTTTCTTTCCTTTGCCAAGACATCAATGGTTGCTTCTGGGTCTAACCGGGGATGAAGCATCCCTACAAATTGAGTTAAAAGCGGTGTGAAGCCAATGAATCCCTCCGCTTTTTGTTTTTTATAATCTATGCTCAATTGTTCACATGCATTTAACAATGCTTCAACATCTGTCTGTGTTAAACCAGCATCCATGATTAACCTATAAAATGGGGGTAACTTATCATCTAAAAGAGGCAGGATTAAAGACTGATAATACTCAAGTCGTGCTATACGTTCTTCAATGGACTCCATGATCAACACTCCTGTTTAAGATCAAACATCACCTCAATCTCATATTTAATTTACCCAAAAAACACGAAAAAAGTCGAAAAATCATGTATTTTATCGTTCTTTTGGATACCTATTGCATTTTTTTTAGAAACACAGTAAAGTAATTTAGTAAGTTTAGAGAATCTTAAATTAGACATTTAATTTGGATATTGATTTCTACTTATTTTACTTCTTATGATTGCGGATGGTGATTTAGTATGACTTGTTGGAAAACCATTAATCTTTCAAAGGATTATGGATTCCATCGTATTATTTTGATATCCATGATATCAATGCTCATTGCATTTATTCTTTTTTATTTGCCAATGACACTCATGTATTCTTCTACCCGACTTAAAGAAGATGGAGCAATATATTTTTTATTAGCTTTATTATTGATTTATCCAATACATGCGACCTTGCATGTTTTACCATTCTGGATTACGGGTAAGAAGCTATCGGTAACGTTTAAGTGGATGTATGGAATCATTCCAATTGTTTCAACGCGTTCAAAGCTTTCGCTTTCTAAACCGTTTATTATTTTTGTAATGGGTACACCATTTTTATTCATTACAGCATTTTTGCTTGGGGCTTGTGTTGTATTTCCGGGCTATATTCATTATTTTTCAATTGTTGCAGCAATCAATTTCGGTTTATGTGTTCCCGACTTAATCTATTTGGGACAGTTTATTAAGGCGCCAAAATCTTGTACGGTCGAAGAAATAGAGGACGGCTATGATATCTTAATTCACAAATAAGCTTTTCTTTACAAGGGGTGCTAAAATAAGTGTATTAAGATTTTTACGCCAGGTGTATTTGAAGATGGGGGGATTAGGAGTGATCATATTTTATATTCCATTTGCTGCTTTTATTCTGTTTTATATTAATCAAATGACTTTCCGGCTTTGTGAGCAAAAAGAAATTCCTGATGACCGCCAGCCAAAAGTATATCGAACAATCAATATTTTAATTACCATTTTACTTATTTCATCTTATGTAGAGGTCTTGTTTACGTAAGAATTAGAAAAAGGATGACCGATTTAGGTCATCCTTTTTCATTTGAGGTAAACATGTTTTAATGTTTACCTTTTATGCTTTTCTTTCGAAGCATTGTTTAGAACCATGCAGCACCAACAATGATTAATAGGATGAATAACACTACGATTAGCGCAAATCCACCTGCGTATCCACGACTCATAATATCACCTCCATTTTTCTTTATAAGGCATTTTATGCGAAATCATTTGTGAACGAATAGGCATTTGTCTTGCCTTTAGGAATTCTTTTTCACAATTATCTAAAGTTTTGAACCTTTCAAGGCTAGTGCCTTTATTCAGTTCACTACATCCTATTCCCAAAAAGCCTATGTGACTGTGCGAATGTCCCATTTTTTTGGATAACTTTTTAGAAAATGTTTTCTTTCTTTTTTAAAAGTATGTTATAGTAATTTTTGTAGCCTTGGACAAACCGTACATAAAAAACGTATATAGTGGGAGTGTGTATAATGAAAAAATCAATAATTGCCCTTACAGCGGCAGTAGGTATTTTTGGATTAAGTGCATGTAATAATGCTGATGACTCAGCAGTGCTTGTCGAAACAAAAGCAGGGAACGTAACGAAAGAAGAATTATATAATGCAATGAAGGATCAAGCAGGTGCTGTAATCCTTAAAGATTTAGTTTATACAAAAGTGCTATCTGAGAAATATGAAGTTACTGATAAAGAAATAGATGCAAAATATGATGAAATGCAAGCGGCTCTTGGTGCTCAATTTGATGCAATCGTTGAGCAAAACGGCGAAGATTTTGTACGTGAACTTTTAAAGTCGGACATGCTTAAGGAAAAAGCGGCAATCGAAGAAGTTGAAGTGAAAAATGGCGAGGTCATCAAAGCGAGTCATATTTTAGCAAAATTTTCTGCTAATCCAACTGAAGAAGTAACTGAAGAACAAAAAGCAGAAGCTAAAAAGAAAATTGAAGAAGCAAAGGCCAAGCTTGATAGCGGCGAAAAGTTTGAAGATGTAGCTAAGGAATTCTCTGATGATGGCAGTGCTCAAAATGGTGGTGACCTAGGCTGGTTCCAAAAAGGACGAATGGTTCCAGAATTCGAAGAAGCTGCTTTTGCACTTAAAGAAGGCGAAACTAGTGAAATTATCGAGTCACAATACGGTTATCATATCATTAAGGTAACTGGAACTGTTGAAGACTTTGATAAGATGGATAAAGAGAAGAAAGACGAAATCCGTAAAGCTCTCCTTCAAGCAGATCAAACAGGAGCTACCCTTCAAACGGCTTTAGACAAGGCAGTTAAGGATGCTGACGTTAAGGTGAAGGATAAACAATTTAAAGATCTATTTAACACGGATGCTGCTGCAGAATAAGTAGTTGTCCAAATATAGCAAAAGGACCGTTTTTGAACGAAACGGTCCTTTTTATATACATTTTTCACATTGCTTCTGGTTTATTTATTCGTTTAGCTCGTTTTTCTTTTTCCTCGTTCATACGTTCGATGTAAACATGGCCTTCCTGCTCTATATAGGAGTCTTCAATCTTTCTTTCCTCTCTAGTTGTTCGAATCACCATATACGCACTAAAAAGCACTCCAAATAATGCTACATATACAAACCAAGGTACTGATAACATCACTATCCACTCCTTGTCCCACTTTTTACTTCTACTATATGATGGAAATGAACTAGATATCACTAAAATTCATAGATTTTTGGAGGAGAGAGGTACCCTGGCGGCGATAAATCCGCTCTATCAGGGAAAATAACAGTCTATCGACGTTTGCCTTTTGTGTAATTCTATTAACATATTTCGATTATTCTAGGAACAGAAAAAGGGTGCCCAACCTAGTTGGACACCCCATAAAAAATCTGATTATGCACTTACTGTAAAATTTGTACGTTTTATTATTTGTTGTGCAATTGGATAAATAATAGCCATTGCAATAATACCCATTACAGTTGTTGGAAGGACTACACTTAGGAACAATCCGATGAATGTTCCAGGAAGACCAGCGACGATAAGTGCAACATTTAAGAAAACAATTCCAGAAACTAGAATTCCTACAGCAGTTACCGCACATATCATTACTATTGACTTGGTATACTTTCTTGCAGCAATGAAGATGCCATAGAATACGAATGCTGAAACGACCTTGTCGAAAGGGCTAGCAATTTGACCACCTGGGAAACCAGTTGTCAAAGCTGAAATTACACCAGCTACAAGTGCAACAAGCAATACGTATTTCTTTTCAGGAAATAGGATAATCCCTAAAAACATCATGACCAACAATAAGTCAGGTTTCATTCCAAGGTAAATCGGTGGCATTACCGCATGCAGAACAGCGCCCATTCCAATTAATAATGATAATAGTACTAAAACCTTTGTATTCATTTCTCATCTCTCCTCAACTTTTCTAAGCTATATTTTTTTGGATTCCCCAATAGTGCACTCATTGCCTATTGCGAAAATCTTATCTTTCATTATATCAGACTATCTAACTATTTTGTATAACTTTATTCGACAAAAATCTCATTATTCAAAAAGTTTGAGTTGATTGCATAAGTATACTATTCAATAATGGGTCTATTCCTGAATAAAGTTATAGCCTTCGGCAGAGACATGCGATTTTCAAAGGGAATTTTTCGCGCCTAAGTTCAAAGACTAAGAACGCCACATCCTGTGGCAACGTCTTTGTGACCCACCTCGTGTGGGCCTAAAAAATCTGGGTGCAAATACGCAAGGGGTATTTGATTAATTTTCTGATTTAAAGTCATTCATAAACGAAGCAAGTGCTTCAACGGATTCATATGGTACCGCATTGTAGATGGAAGCACGGCAGCCACCGATGGAGCGATGTCCATTTAACCCAACAAAGCCTTTTTCCTTTGCTAGGGCTAAGAACTTTTTCGTAAGTTCATCACTTGGAAGTGTGTAAGACACATTCATAATCGAACGACTACCTTCCTTGGCGTGAGCTTTGTAGAAACCATCAGATTCGTCAATGGTTTGATATAAGAGTGCTGCTTTTTTCTTGTTTTTTGCTTCGACTGTGGGCACTCCCCCTTGTTCCTTTACCCAATCAAGTACAAGTGATAGCATGTAAATCGAAAAAGTAGGTGGTGTATTATAAAGAGAATTTGACTTCACATGTGTATTGTAATCCAACATGGTTGGTAGATTGCTATTGCTTTGTTTTAATAGGGAACCCTTAATAATTGCAACCGTTACCCCAGAAGGCCCCAGGTTTTTTTGAGCACCCGCATAGATCATTCCAAATTGTTCCACATTGGTTTCTCTACATAAAATGTCACTAGACATATCTGCAATTAAAGGCACGTCTGTGTATGTTGGGTATTTCTCCCATTGTGTTCCATAAATCGTGTTGTTAGAAGTAATGTGAACATATGCAGAGTTAGCTGAATGGTTGTCTGCATTTACTTCAGGGATATAGTTGTATTTTTCTTCTTTACTTGATGCAATTACATTTGTCTTACCCAGCTTATTTGCTTCCTCAAGTGCTTTTTGAGACCAAGAACCTGTTAAGATGTAGTCAGCTGTCTTACCTGGTGTTAAAAAATTCATTGGAATCATGGAGAATTGAAGGCTAGCTCCTCCTTGCAAAAACAGCACCTGGTAATCATTTGGAATGTGTAATAAGGTGCGTAGATCAGAAATAGCTTGTTGATGAACTTCGTCATATTCCTTGCTACGATGGCTTAATTCCATTACAGACATGCCAGTTCCTTTAAAATTGAGCAACTCGGCTTGTGCACGTTGTAATACTTCAAATGGCAGTGCAGATGGACCAGCATTAAAATTGTAAGCTCGTTGCATCGTTGATACCTCCTGTTATTGAGTGTTTAGTTGCTTTAGTTGAATAAAGCTATCTTATCACGATTTTGTGGAAAAATGAGTGAATTTTTTTGAAAAAAGTAAAGATAACGTTTACAAGTTATAAAAAAAGACAAGACCTAGAAGTCCTGTCCGTAAAGATTAATTTTGAATTGCTTTTGATATAGTTGATGCGATATTTTGTAAATCCTCGCCTGTATATTGATTTTCATGTGACTTCCATACAATGCCAAATCCATCGCCTTTTCCATAACGTGGAATGAGGTGGAGGTGGAAGTGGAAGACAGATTGTCCAGCTTGTTCACCATTGTTTTGTAAAAGGTTCATTCCGATAGGATTGAATTCTTTTTTGATTGCATTTGCAATGGATGGTACGGCTTCAAAGATGTGTTGGGCTATTTCTGGTGTTAGTTCAAATACGTTTTCTTTATGTACCTTTGGGATAACAAGCGTATGTCCTTTTGCAACTTGACTTATGTCTAAGAAGGCATAGACGTGTTCATTTTCGAATACTTTGGCACTAGGAATCTCACCATTGATAATTTTACAGAAAATACAATCACTCATTTATGTCCATTCCTTTCAAATTTCACTTAATATATAGTATTTTATCATAGGTTCCAAAGATGTAAAAATTTTCAGTTATGATCAATGAAAAACAGGATGCAATCGCAAAGGATGCATCCTGTTCTCGAAGAAGGCTTAAGTTAAAAGGTTTACGGTATCTTTGATAAACACCTCATTTTTTTAGGAATGAAAGTCTTTATCTAGTGGTGTGAGTCAATTCCGTGGTTCAAGCGGACCATCCCCTTGTCTTTTGTATATAAGTTTTTTTACGACTTATATTTCGACTAGGTAGCCTTTAACAAACACCTCATTTACAAAATAATGATATTTTGTTGTCAGTGGTAATTTGTTTCGAACTCACTATCTCTCACATTTCCCAAAGTAACCATCCCCTTATAACATGTCTAAAAAGCTGTCGTCTAAAATAAGGATATTGTCTTTAACAAACACCTCATTCCAGGTAGATGATTAACATCAAGGCTTTTTTCTTGCCCTCTTCAAAAATTAGTATGGCTGTTTCAAATAAAGATATGCAAACTTTTTAACTATGTTAAAATGGCAAATTTTGATATGATAATAAGAAATAAAAGAGAGTTAGAAGGGAGCTTTACATGGCACTATTAGAGATAAAAAATCTAACCGGTGGATACACACAAAATCCAGTATTAAAGGATGTTTCCTTCCAAGTCAAACAAAATGAGATTGTCGGTTTAATTGGACTAAACGGTGCGGGGAAAAGTACGACCATTAAACATATTATTGGACTAATGGAGCCGAAAAAAGGTTCTATCCAAATCAATGGAAAAACCATTCAAGAGGACATGGAGGCATACCGGTCCATGTTTAGTTTTATTCCTGAAACACCGATTCTATATGATGAATTAACCCTTTATGAACATCTGGAATTAACCGCTATGGCCTATGGGTTAGATAAGAAAGTGTTTGAAGAAAGAGTACAACCATTATTAAAAGAATTTCGAATGAATAAGAAGGTGAAGTTTTTTCCTTCCAATTTCTCAAAGGGAATGAAGCAAAAGGTGATGATTATGTGTGCCTTTCTTGTGGAACCCGACCTTTACATTATTGATGAGCCATTTGTTGGATTAGATCCTCTTGGTATTCAATCCTTATTAGAATTGCTGAACAACATGAAAAATCAAGGTGCAGGCATTTTAATGTCAACTCATATTTTGGCAACCGCTGAAAGGTATTGCGATTCTTTTATTATTCTGCATAACGGAAAGGTAAAGGCTTCTGGAACCCTAGAGGACCTTAGGCAGCAATTTAAGATGAAGAACGCCACACTTGATGATATTTATATCAGCCTGACAAAGGAAGAAGAACATGATTGATATTAATGAATTATGGAGGAAGCGTCAAACTCAACATTTTAAGGAAATAAGTCGTTATTTACGTTATATGTTAAATGACCATTTATTGATTGCTCTTCTCTTTTTAGGCGGGGGCGGAGCATACTATTATAATTATTGGTTACAGGATGTTCCAAAGGATTTTCCATATGCCCTTATTATTGCCCTTGTTTTAGGATTCATTTTAACCAATAGTCGTATTCAAACCTTGGTAAAAGAACCTGACCTTGTTTTTCTATTACCGGTTGAAAAGAAGCTAACGCCTTATTTTCAAAAAGCATTTTGGTACAGTTTGGTCTCACAAATTTATTTATTGTTGATTATGTTTGCAGTAGCAGCACCACTGTATCTTG
The DNA here is from genome assembly GCF_036965045.1 of Bacillus sp. JJ1533. Classification (NCBI taxonomy): domain Bacteria; kingdom Bacillati; phylum Bacillota; class Bacilli; order Caryophanales; family Bacillaceae; genus Bacillus; species Bacillus sp. JJ1533. The sequence goes on from NZ_JBALOV010000026.1 coordinate 152,376, forward strand.
CGGTTACAGATAAAACTTTTTCGTCATTAGCAGCGATTTTTGTGATTGTGTTGTTGTGCAAAGCATGGAACCTTCTGCTGACTTGGTTTACCCAGCATTACACGGAAAGCTCAACTTATTACATAGACATAGCTATTCGGCTTTTATTAAACATCGTGCTCATGTATTTATTATTTTCAGGTGCAGCGATTCTTTATATTGCTAGCATAGTTATCATCATGATCGGGTTGCTCCTTTATTTCAATAAGGCAGTTGAAAATAAGGGATTAAAATGGAATACATTAATTGAGTTAGAATCGAAGCGCATGCTAACCTTCTACCGGATCGCGAATTTGTTCACGGATGTACCGAAGCTGAAGGAGCAAGTGAAAAAGAGGGCATGGCTCAACTGGGTTACAGGGTTTATTTCCTACTCAAAGAAAAATACGTTTCGTTACCTTTATACGCGAACCTTCCTGCGGACTAGTGATTATTTAGGGATGTACATAAGGCTTACGATTATTGGGGGATTGATTATTTATTTTGTCCCATTCGAATATGGAAAAGCCTTTGTCATGCTTTTATTTCTATATTTGACTGGCTACCAGTTAATCACCTTATGGAGACATCATAACCTGAAAATTTGGGTTCGTTTGTACCCAGTAAGTGAGGCGGCAAAGCTATCATCCTATTTACAGCTGATATTTCAACTACTTGTTTTCCAATCGGTTTTATTTACCTTAATCTTGTTCCTGTCGGCAAAAGTTATGACATCAATCATATTATTAGTAGCAGGGCTGGTATTTGTATATCTATTTGTATTTGTGTATACGAAAGGGAAGGTACGTAAGTTAGACCGAATGTATGGATGAAAAATGAAACCTTTTCTTTATTCACACGTAGAAATACTAAATGAAAAGAAGGGTAGAGATGCATGAGCGATTCGTATTTGTTAACAGTAGAAGAGGAATTATTTCAATGGCGAAAAAAGCTGATTAAAAAGTCAAATATGCTTCAACGTGTATCGAAAAAAGCACAAACAAAAGTGAATGGACTGATACCCGAAAAAGCGCATACGGTCATCACAGAAAGTATTAAAAAAATGGTACAGGCGACCTTGGTGGGTTCGGAATATACAACGAAGGGAAATTATCCTCAAGGAATGACATTACAGGTTAGAGAAAAGCTGATTGAAGAAAAACTCACAGTTTATCGTCGTACCGCTGCGGCAGAAGGAGCCGGCACGGGAGCAGGAGGGTTTCTTTTATCATTGGCTGATTTTCCATTGCTGTTAACGATAAAAATGAAGTTCTTATTTGAAGTGGCGGCGATTCATGGATTTGATACAAAAAACTATGAGGAACGACTATTTCTGTTGCAAGTGTTTCAGCTTGCTTTCTCAAGTGATGAGCATAAAAAGAGAACCTTACAAGTAATCGAGAATTGGGAGGAAGAAAAGCATCGGCTGGTGGAACTGGATTGGCGAGTATTCCAGCAAGAGTATCGAGATTATATTGATTTCGTAAAAATGCTTCAACTACTCCCGGGTATCGGAGCTGTCGTAGGTGCTTATGCAAACTATAATCTTCTGGATCATTTAGGTGAAACCGCAAAAAATTGTTATCGATTACGAATAGTAAAATAAAAAATGCAGGGACAATGTATAACAGCTGTCCCTGCATTTCTTTTTTATACGGTAGCTTCCTCTGCTGTCTCAATTGCTAGGTATTTTAAAGTTGCCGTACCCAATGTCTTAGCAGCAATAAGCATCGATTTTTCATCAATGTCAAATTTAGGATGGTGATGTGGATATGCAGCTGTTTCATTCACTGGCATTGCACCTGTAAAGAAAAAGGTTCCTGGAACATGCTGTAAATAATAAGCGAAATCCTCGCCCCCCATTTGAGGTGCCGTTTCTTTTACTTCGACAACATCTGGTACATTCTCTGCTGCTTCCACAAGAAAATCAGTTTGTTCTTTATGATTGACAACAGCAGGGTAGCCTCGGTGGAAAGCATATGTGTAAGAAGTATCTGATGCAATACAGGTTCCTTTTACAATTCGCTCAATTTCTAATTCAATTTGAGTTCGTACATCTTCACTAAATGTTCGTACGGTTCCTTCAAGCTTAGCCGTATCTGCAATTACATTAAATGGATTTTCTGCAACGAACGAGCCAAGAGTTACAACTGCAGATTCAATTGGATCAACTCGTCTACTCACAATTTGCTGTAAATTCATCACAAGCTGAGATCCAATCACGATGGCATCCTTTGTTGTATGTGGATGTGCCCCGTGTCCACCAGAACCCTGAACCTTAATTTCAAATCGATCAGCTGCTGCCATAATAGGACCCACACGGTATTCAATTGTGCCAGTAGGTGTTGTTGCCCATAAATGTGTTCCAAAAATGACGTCAACTCCTTCGAGACAGCCGTCTTCAATCATCGTAATTGCACCACCTGGAGCGAATTCCTCAGCATGCTGGTGAATGAGGACAACAGATCCTGCAAGTTGACCCTTCATTTCATGAAGTGCTTTCGCTAGTACCAGCAATGTAGCGGTATGTCCATCATGACCACAAGCATGCATGACACCGGGTACTGTAGATTTATAAGGGACATCTTTTTCGTCCTGTATTGGAAGGGCATCAAAATCGGCCCTTAATGCAACTGTAGGACCTGGCTTATCACCGTGGATTTTTGCAACAACTCCATTACCGCCCACATTTGTGCGAACATCTACACCAATGCTTTTATAGTAATTTGCAATGTATTCAGCAGTCTTATATTCTTTAAAAGAAACTTCTGGATGTTGATGTAAATAACGGCGGACATCAACCATTTCAGCATATTTTTGATCTAAAGCATTATATAGTTTATGTAACATTCCCGATTCTCCCCTCTTTATAGTACGAATAAATTATATCATGACTATTTAGATTTTTATTGCTTTTCGTAAAAAAAGGAGACCGCTTGGCCTCCTTAATAGATGGTTTCTACCAGGGCATTTCCGTTTTTCGCAACTCTTACTTTTGCATGTTTGGCGTCTCGTTGAAGATCTAAACCAGTTCCTTCTTTTACAAAATAGCTTTCTATTCCAAGGATGATTCCGTCATAACCATTGTACTTACCAGCAATTAAAACCTCATCCCCAGCAAGTGAATATTTTTTAGGGTCAATCGAGGTAAGGATCTTTTCACGTTTATAAACTCCATCCAGATCTTTTTTAGCTAAGATGTAAACCCGATTGCCGGAATGAACATTTGTTAGTTCATCAACTTCGGCAATTTCATAACGTAAGACAACATAATCCCCTTGAAGCATGGAACGTGGATCAACAGGAGCCAATTCAAGTGTAATTTCTTTTCCATTTTTCAGAAGGGCTTCATTGGTACCAATTTGGTATGCGAGGAGTCCTAATTGGAGAAGAAGTATGAGTCCAATGAGACTCCATTGTTTCTTCGTAAAGAATTTCTCATTGTCAATCACTCTAACTCCCGACTTTCGATCTAAAAGTTGGGTAATTACAAAGAAGAGAAGTCCGATAATCAGAAGTGAAAGGGATTTGTGTACAAGTGACCAAACAAGATCATAATAAGTTGAAATAAATAACGCAATCCAAAAGATAAGCGTCTTCCGGAACATAAACACATCGTCATTTCGTGAGAAGTACAGGACTAGTGCTGTTGTAATGATGAAAAACACCAGACTATATAAAATTTCCTGCCATACTAGATTATCTAAAAAGGTCAGGGCAAAGAAGAAGACTAGGGCAAAGAAGGAACTGATCCTTTTTAAGTTAGCTTCTTTTCGAACATAATAAATAATGGCGTTCAGTAGGGAAAAACCTATAAATACAAACTCCAAATGTAACCATAGGCCCAATTCATCTAAGATAAGATTCAATAAACAACCAATGACGGTTGTATAGCTTATAAATCGAATCATCCCATCCTTCATGACGATGGTAACGATAACCGATATGATTAAAAAGAAAATCGTGATAGACGTCGATAGGAAAAATGCCTCAAGCAGACCTGAGAAAAAGCCGATAAACAACAATGTATTTCGAACATAGGGTCCAAGCTTTTTCACAAATAAGCCTACGCAAATAAATAATATACTTAAAATGACAGTCGGATAATAACTCGAAAAGAGCAGGAAAAGGACTCCGCCGAAGCTAATGGAAAACATGAATGAACCTATAAGTGTAACAATCACAATTAAAATGCCTTTAATCGTTTGACCGATTGGTGATTCTGTTTGCTTTGATGATAAATGTCTTGCGAGCAGAACGCCACCAATAATTAGGGCAATCGAAGTTATTGAACCTATTATTTGCAATCCAAGATAACCGATTGCATCTCCGAACAAAAACGGAATTTCTATGATTTTCGTACAAACGTACATACTAACCATTGTGAATAAAATGATTGAAATATACTTATCAATTTTCTTTGTCACCAAATAGAAATAAGAAATCGAAGCAAATCCAAGATATAATACATTCGTCCAACCACTATAGGGTTCATACAACTCAAAAATACTCATCACGATTAACATTACATGTGCCATTGTGTAGGACATATAACGGATTGCTCTATTTGCTAAAAAATGAGTAAAAGTAAGTAAAAATAGGATGAGATTAATGACTGCAATTACAAGGTATATGAGCCACTCCTGAAAATTTGTTCGAACGATGAAGTATGATGAGGGATTCATATAGAACCAATAGGCTAGATGAAAGAGCACAAAGCTCAAAATAGACATAGGTGCATAACGGGTGCTTATTGCAAGTAATAACACAGGTATGAGCCATACAAGAAAAAGTACATAACTGTCTGCATGAGAATTGTAAATTTGCCCAATCAATGCCACACATAACCCAAAAGAAATTGCACCTGCCACCAATAGCCATTTCCCTAAAAATAGTTGATGCGAAAGGATTTTAGTGGAAAGGACTGATAACAAATAAAATAAAAGCATTGCAGCTACTGCAAGAGTTACTTTTTCAAAACGTGTAAATGCTGGCCAATTCGCAGCAAAAAAGTAAAGTACACCAGATAAAATTAAAACAATCGAAGCAAAGTAACCAAAAGGAATCAGCTTCTTCATTTTTATATTCCCCATTTCCCCTAGGAAAAATAAACCTCTTTTACTAGTATATGTTATGGTGACGGTTCGTTGTAATGATTATAATATATTTTTCCAATTATGATACCAATATTTAATGAACAATTCTAGACAAGATAAATCTGATTTGGGGAAACCTATTTCTGAGGTGAATTACTTATGGAATTGTTTTCAGGAGAGTTTTTTTCAGCTCTACTCGCAATTGTAGTAATTGATCTCGTCTTAGCGGGCGATAATGCGATAGTAATCGGTTTAGCCGCAAGAAATTTACCAAAGGAACAGCAAAAACGTGCGATCATCTGGGGTACGGTTGGAGCTATTATCATTCGTGCAGCTGCAACATTAGCTGTTGTATGGCTTCTTGAGCTCCCTGGACTACATCTTATTGGGGGAATTCTCCTCATATGGATTGCGTACAAGCTCCTCACAGATGAACAAGATGACCATGAAATAGAAGCAAAAGGGTCCTTTGGTGCAGCAATTAGAACAATTATTGTTGCTGATGCATTAATGGGACTTGATAATGTTCTTGGAGTTGCCGGTGCTGCTCATGGTAGCTTTTTATTAGTTATCATCGGGTTAATCATCTCGGTACCTATCATGGTTTGGGGAAGCACGCTGTTCATTAAATTAATTGACCGTTTTCCATTCATTGTTACAATCGGTGCAGCCATTCTTGCCTGGACAGCAGCGAAAATGATTGTAGGTGAACCATTCCTGCAGGATTTCTTTGATAATCCTTGGTTCAGATATACATTCGAAGCGCTAGTCATCATCGCTGTTTTGCTAATTGGAACAAAGATGAAGAAAACAAAAGCACAGTCAATAAAAGAAAAACAAAAAGCTTCTTAGATAAAAGGTGGCCAAACAAGGTCACCTTTTTAATATAGATGTATAAAACATGGATAATAATGGATACTAAAAACGAAAATTTGTACATAACGAGGAAAGGAAGTATTCTCATGAAAAGAATGGCAGGATGGGTGTTGCTGTTTAGTTTTGTTCTTTTTGGAGCTATCCAAGCAAATGCCGAAATGGAAAAAGATAACGAAAGGCCAAAAGTGGAGCTTACTAACCAACAAAAGCAAGAGCTTGATAAGCTATATCTTGAACTCCTTGAAACGAAGAAAGTGATTATTAACAAGTACGTTGAATTTGGTGTTCTTCCAAAAGAGAAAGCGGATAAAAAGCTTAACTGGTTAGATGACCATTACAAAAAAATAAAAGAACATGGATACATTCCAATGTATCATCATAAAAAGGACAAAGATGATGATGATAAAAATGACAATGATTAGTCGATGAGCTAGATGAAACAGAAACTGTTTTGTCTAGCTTTTTTCTTTTTGTCTTAAGAACATGTTGGGCATCAATTTTTATTAATTCAAATAGGAATAGTATAATATGATTATTGAATAATTTTAGGATATTTAAAAAGGAGAGGTGAAAATGCCCATATCGTTTATAAAAACAGAGAAGCAGCAATATTTATATAAGTTAGCAAAAGAACTAGCGGACAAATTCCACGAGAGAGCTCAGGAATATGATGAAACAGGTGAATTCCCTTTATTAAATATTGAGGATTTGAAAAAATCGGGCTATACAAGCCTTTCTGTACCAAAGGAGTTTGGAGGGAAAGAAGGACTATCCTTGTATGACTTTGTCTTGTTACAAGAGACACTTGCAATCGGAGATGGCTCAACAGCGTTATCAATCGGTTGGCATCTTGGTGCAACCATGGATTTATTTGAAAAGCAGCGTTGGAATAAAGAAAAATTATCTCTTTATGCAAAACACGTTCTAGAAGGTGCATTATACAACCGTGCTGCAACAGAACCTCAAACAGGCAGTCCGACTCGTGGAGGAAAGCCTCAAACAACTGCCAAAAAAGAAGGAAACAAATGGATTCTTTCAGGGAGAAAATCGTTTACAACGATGGTTCCTGTCCTAGATTATATTGGTGTGATTGCTTCTATAGAGGGAACAGATCAAATAGCGGAGTTTCTGGTTGATCGCTCAAAAGCCGGAGTGACAATAGAAGAAACTTGGAACACTATTTCGATGAGAGGAACAGGAAGTCATGATTTGGTTCTAGCTAATGTAGAACTTGAAGAGGATGACTTGGTTGAGATATTAACACCTGAATTAAAAGCAAAGCCGAGTGGATGGATGCTCCATATCCCAGCATGTTACTTAGGAATTGCAATTGCAGCCAGAAACTACGCAATAAAGTTCGCAAATGAATACTCACCTAATAGTATCAAAGGGCCGATTAGAACGATACCTAATGTACAACGTGTAGTTGGGGAAATGGAAGCTGAACTGCTGCAGGCCCGTCATGTTCTTTACTCAATTGCGGGCAAATGGGATCGCTCTGCTGACCGCAGTCAGCTTGGACCAGAATTAGGTCTTGCCAAATATATTGCTACGAATAGTGCTATTTCTGTTGTTGATAAAGCGATGAGAGTTGTCGGTGCGAAGAGTCTGCAGAAATCAAACCCACTACAACGTTATTATCGTGATGTGAGAGCTGGGCTTCATAATCCACCAATGGATGATATGACAATTGCAAAGCTGGCAGATTTAGCGTTTAAAGAAATGGAATAGGAAGAGGAAAGTAGTCACAATGCTTTTGATTTTGGCTACTTTTTTTCTGCTTTAAAAATGAAATATCTAGTTTAGAATAATATTTTCTGCCAATAACTAGATAATCAAATTCTTATAATCCCATCTCGTAAACGTTGATAAACCCTTGTATAATAAGAGTAGCTAAGATTTTGATTATTTACGGAACTTTGAAAGTTAACTAGATTAGGAGGTAATAAAAGAATATCATTAGGAGGTACATAGTTTTGAAGAATAGTAAAAAGAAACTCATAGGAATTTCGCTTGCGCTCATGCTTGGTGTTGGTGGACTCGCTGGCTGTGCAAGCTCTGATGCATCCAAAAACATAGAATCAAATGGGAAAAAGGGTTTTACGATTATGGCAAATCTTTATACTCCGGAGGTTCCTGCTGATAAAATTGAAAAGCTACTTGAGAAAAAAACAGGCGTTGATCTAACAATTCAATGGACGCCAGACACGAGCTACGAGGAAAAATTAAATACAGCATTTGCCACAGAAACCTTACCGGAGGCAGTATTCTTAAAGAACCAAACAACCTTTATTCAATTTAAAGAGGCAATACGTGATGATCAGTTCTGGGAAATCGGTCCCTATTTAAGTGAATTTCCGAACCTAAGTAAGTTAAATGAACAAATTTTAGAGAACACTGCTGTCGACGGCAAAATTTATGCTTTATATCAAGGTCGACCTTTATCCCGCCAAGGGTTAATTTATCGGAAAGATTGGGCAGATCATTTAGGGTTGGAAGCACCAAAATCAATTGATGATGTTTATGAAATGGCAAGAGCATTTACAGAGGATGACCCAGATGGAAACGGCAATGATGACACATTTGGAATTACTGATCGTGCAGATCTTGCCTATGGGGCTTTCAAAACAGTAGCATCATGGTTTGGAACTCCAAACGGTTGGGGGGAAAAAGACGGACAACTTCTTCCGGAGTTTATGTTTGAAGAGTATATAGACACAATGGATTACATGAAAAAGCTGCGTGATAAAGGCTTTATCAATCAGGACTTCCCGGTAACAAGCAAAGAGGACCAGCAAGCATTCTTTAAAAATGGAACTGCCGGGATGTATATTGGCTCAATGGCTGATGTGGTAAGTCTTCATAAAGATGCGGTAACACTCAACCCAGATATCGAGTTTGATGTTCAAAATAAAATCGTTGGGCCGAATGGTGAATATGGAATTTGGGCGATCCCTGGTTATGGAAATGTCGTATTATTCCCTAAATCTGCTGTTAAATCCGAAGTACAGTTAAAAGAAATCCTCGGTTTCTTTGACAAACTTGCAACGCCAGAAATCGCGAATTTAATTTTCTGGGGAATTGAAGGCGAACATTATACGATTCAAGAGGGTAGGGCACTTGCGTCAGAAGATACTGATTTAACAACTAGGGAAGTAAAACCATATCAATCATTAGAAATAGGAGAACCTAAGACAAACGGGAGATATGAAGGTTTATTCACATTGCCAGCTAAAGAAAAGGCTGAAACGCTAATAGAAGACAATGAAAACTACTTAATCCATGATCCGACTGTTCCCCTTGATTCTGCAACCTTTGCAGAAAGAGGAGAGCTCTTAAATCAGAAAATAAATGATGCAACCTATCAATATATTCTTGGCGATCTTGACAAGGCTGGATTCGCGAAAGTAATTGAAGATTGGAAGAAGTCTGGTGGAGATGACGTTATTAAAGAATTTAATGAGGCGTATCAAAATCTAAACTAAATTAGATTCTTATAGATGGGTGGAGGCATAAAACTTGCCTTCACCTTTTTGATTGATTACGTTTATTCGAATGTTCAAAACCTTTGGTAAATGGGATAATCATTTTCTTATAACCATCTATGAAAGTGCTTTCAAACGCAGTGTTCAAAGGATATGTGAGAATTTGATTATTCACATCATTCTATCCAATAGATAAATTTAAGTTGCACCAAAAAAATAAATAGGGGGAATTACTTTGAAGAAAAGTAAGAAGAAGTTTTTAGGCTTATCCCTTGCTTTGATGTTAGGGGTAGGTGGGCTGGCTGCTTGTTCAAATGAAAGCGCTTCAGGAGATAAAAGTTCTGACAAGCCAAAAAATCAAAAGGAGGAGAAAGTTAGCTTTACGATTATGGCTAACCTTCACACACCTGAAGTTCCATCGGACAAGGTTGAAAAGCTGTTGGAAGAAAAAACGGGTGTTGATCTAACCATTCAGTGGACACCGGATACAAGCTATGAGGAAAAACTGAACACGGCATTTGCAACAGAAACTTTACCAGAAGCCGTATTCTTGAAAAACCAAACAACTTTTATTCAATTTAAAGAAGCAATCCGCGATGGACAGTTCTGGGAAATCGGACCTTATTTAGACGAGTTTCCAAACTTAAGTAAATTGAATGAACAAATCCTTCAAAATACGGCAGTAGATGGAAAAATTTATTCGATTTATCAAGGAAGACCTTTATCTCGCCAAGGTTTAATCTATAGAAAAGATTGGGCGGATAAATTAGGTTTAAGTACACCAGAAACGACGGAAGATGTTTACGCAATGGCTAAAGCATTTACAGAACAAGATCCAGATGGAAATGGAAAAGATGATACATTTGGTCTTACTGATCGCGCCGATTTAGCTTATGGTGCATTTGATACGGTAGCATCATGGTTTGGCTCTCCTAATGGATGGGGAGAAAAAGACGGAGAATTACTACCAAGATTTATGTTCGATGAATTTTTCGAAACAATGGATTACTTTAAAGAGCTGCGTGATAACGGATATATTAACCAAGACTTCCCAGTAACAAGTAAAGAAGATCAACAAGCATTCTTTAAAAATGGTACAGCTGGAATGTATATCGGATCAATGGCTGACGTTGTAAGCTTGCACAAGGATGCAGTTCAATTAAATCCTGACATTGAGTACGATGTTCATAACAACATTAAGGGACCGAATGGTGAGTTTGGAGTATGGGCAATCCCTGGGTACGGTAACGTTGTTTTATTCCCTAAATCTGCTGTTAAAGATGAGGCACAGTTAAAAGGAATCCTAGGTTTCTTTGATAAATTAATGACTCCTGAAATTTCGAACCTCATTTTCTGGGGTATAGAAGGAGAGCACTATGAAGTACAAGATGGAAGAGCGCTAGCATCTGAGGACCAAGATCTAACAAACCGTGACGTGAAGCCTTATCAAGCGCTTGAAATTGGAGAACCTAAGACAAACGGAAGATATGAAGGGGTATTTACATTGCCTGCTAAGGAAAAAGCAGAAAACTTAATACTTGATAATGAAAATTACTTAATTCATGACCCAACCGTTGCACTTGACTCAGAGACATTTGCAGAGAAAGGCGAACTTCTGAATCAAAAAATTACGGATGCAACTTATCAATATATCTTAGGAGATCTTGATAAAGCAGGCTTTGAAAAAGCGATTAATGATTGGAAGAAGTCTGGAGGGGACGATGTAATCAAGGAATTTAATGAGTCATATAAAAAGCCTAAGTAATCATCGAACTCTTAAAGGTAGAATAAAAGGCTGTTTCAGACAGCCTTTTATTTTATTCATATCGTTAGAATTTTTAGAACTACTAATCTTTCATTCAGGGATGTGTACTTATGCTCCGTGTAGACAAGGCGAGAAGATTAAATCAGCAAGCCGTCATTTCCCTTATAAACCATGCCATATACCAATTCGGAAATTCAATGTCACTCATTTTTCTTAATATCTATCTATGGCGATTAACAAATAGCTTATTGATAAATGCTGTCTTCAATTTAGTAGCGCTCCTTGCCCAAGCTGTCACAACATTCTCGATTGGTAAATTCGCAAAACGGAAAGGAAAGCTGCTCGCATATCGGTTAGGTATCTTTATAACGGCCTTCTTTTATCTTTTTATTTTAATAGCCCAAGAAGAAATTGTGACATTCTATCTTATCTTTGCAATCATGAAAGGCTTTTCGCAAGCACTCTATTGGTTAGGCTATTTTACAATCGTCCATGAAGTATCGACCGATCAAAACCGTCTTCGTGTCCTAGGGTTAAATACGATTGTCATGAATGGCACAAATCTTTCAGGACCGGCAATTGCTGGTTTTATCATCGGATTATACTCGGGTTTTCAAGGATATATGATTGTCTTTGGTGCAGCTTTCGTGATGTTTGCAATCGCAGCAGTAGGAAGCATGAAGCTAAAGAAAGAGGTGAACCACCATACATCCTATTATATGAAGTATCTCCCTTTAATGATAAAAAAGGAACCAGAGTTTAAGAGATCATTATTTGGATGGTTCATTTTAGGATTTCCACACGGAATCTTATCGTTTATTCCATCTATTTTATTATATGAAATCTTTCTAAAAGAACAGACAGTGGCTAATTTAAATATTTTATTCTTGTCGTTATCAATTATATCAAGCTATTTTATTTCAAGGTTTGCGCAGTCAGAAGGGACTGTTAAGTACTTGCTACTATCAGCTGCTGGCTTTACATTATCAAGTGTTTTTTTACTCACAGATTTATCTGCTTTAACGGTCATTTTGTTTATGTCTATTTATTCTATTTTTAAGCCTTTACAGGGCAATTCATATGAAGCTTTTTACTATAACATGATCGGAAAGCTTCCATTAAAATCGAATTTCAGGACAGAAGCAGTTGTGTTGCGAGAAACGATCATTAATTTGGGCAGAGGTTTTGGGATAATCATTTTCTTAACATTTGTAAATGGCATCGAAGCTGACAGTATTCCATTTGTGCTTTTTGCAATAGCCATTGTGCAATGGTTCATCCCGTATTTGGTAGCAAATAAACATTCATTGAGTACGAAAAAAAGTAGTGGTCGATATAATCATAATCTAAGATAAGCTGTCAAAGTCTAGTATTCTACTGCAATCTACCGAGTATATGAAACTTTGATTATTTACGATATGTAAAAAGATTTACAAAATACAGGTATAAGGTTTTTTTATAGGTAACATTTACAACTCCTATCTGTATTTGCTTACCGAACCGTTATAGCAAATACGTAAAAGTGAACAAATTAGAAATGAAAGGAAGATGAGGGTGAAGTCAGAAACAGTTATTGAACAGAGCAGCCAAACAGAACTAGCGAAACAAAAAACAGCTGTAAGAAGTCATGATTTGCAACAAAGCTTTAAAGCCGAAATTAAAAGGCGCATATTCAAAAATAAATTATTATATTTGATGATCCTCCCAGGTTTGCTGTACTTGCTTATTTACAAATACGTCCCTATGTTTGGTCTCGTAATCTCCTTCCAGGATTACAAACCATACCAAGGTATTTTAGGTAGTGATTGGGTAGGTTTTGAACACTTTACACGCCTTTTTACAGATTCCGACTTTTGGATGATTTTTCGTAATACACTGATCCTTTTTGGATTGCATATTTTTATCGCGTTTCCGATTCCGATTATCTTAGCATTGATGCTTAATGAAGTAAAAAATCTTTTCTTTAAAAGAACGATTCAATCTCTTATCTATATCCCGCACTTCATGAGTTGGGTCATTATCGTTTCAATCAGCTTTGTTCTATTAACAATGGACGGTGGATTGATCAATGAATTATTAGTGAGTCTAGGAATGGATAAGATTAACTTCTTAATGAACTCAGATTGGTTTAGACCCATTTATATTACACAAGTAGTGTGGCAAAGTGCTGGTTGGGGAACAATCATTTACTTAGCAGCTATCTCCGGTGTGGACCCTGGATTATATGAGGCTGCGAAAATGGACGGAGCAAGTAAATTACGTCAAATTTGGCATATTACATTACCAGCGATTCGACCCGTAATCATTGTTCTTCTTATCCTAAAAATTGGAGATGTTTTGGAACTTGGTTTCGAGCATGTCTATCTATTACTAAACGCATCCAACCGCAGCGTTGCTGAAATTTTTGATACGTATGTATATGTAACCGGGTTATTGCAGGGCCAATACAGCTACAGTACAGCAGTAGGTTTATTTAAAGGGCTTGTTGGTTTAATCCTTGTTGTCTTTGCAAACAGAATGGCTAAGAAATTTGGTGAAGAAGGTATCTATTAAGACATTAGAAAGGGAGTGAGAGTATGGTTGGAGAAAAACAGTTCGGAAGTCGCATCTTTCGTTTAGGAAATAACTTATTACTAATTATAATAGCACTGACAATGGTGTTGCCATTTATACATGTTATCGCAGCCTCGTTCACTACGAGTGCAGAGTTAGCAGATAAACGTTTTGTCTTATTTCCAACTGTATTTAGTTTAGATGCCTATAAATATATTTTCTCAACAAATACCATTTTTAAGGCATTATTCGTTTCGATTGGTGTTACACTCGTCGGAACATTATGGAGCATGTTCATTTCATTATTAACTGCTTATGGATTATCACGTAAGGACTTAATTGGCAGAAGACAAATCTTGTTCTTATTTGTATTCACCATGTTATTTAGTGGTGGAATGATTCCAACGTTCTTAATTGTGAAAAATACGGGTTTACTTGATAGCTATGCAGCCTTAATCGTGCCAGTCACGATCAACGTATTTAACATGATTATATTGCGAAGCTTCATCATGGGATTACCAGAAGGACTAATCGAATCAGCGAAAATTGATGGCTGTAACGACTTTGGCGTCCTATTTAGAATTGTCATGCCAATTTCAAAGCCAGCGTTAGCAACAGTCTCTTTATTTTATGCAGTTGCATATTGGAACACATACATGCATGCCATCCTGTATATCAACGATGCAGCAAAATGGCCAATTCAAGTCTTATTAAGGCAAATCGTGGTTCTTGCGAGTGGACTGAGCTACGATAGCTCCGAATTCACCAATATTCCACCGCCAGACATCACAATCAAGATGGCCGTAATCGTTGTTGCTACGATACCTGTCTTAATGGTATATCCATTCCTTCAAAAGTATTTCACAAAAGGAGCTATGCTTGGCTCAATGAAGGAGTAATTTGACATGAAAGGGAGCTGCAGATGAATATAAGGAATTCCTTTGAGAAATTAGATTCTCTATTTGATGTTTTTTTTGAATGGCTGGCTGGCCAATATGATCCAATAACAGGTGGGTTCTATTATGCAAAAAGCTCAGTATCTGATAGCTCCTTCACACCTGATATTGAATCAACTGCCCAAGCTTTAAATATTTTATCGCGAAATGGATTATTTACTAAAATGCCCGTAGAATTACGGGCAAAATTTGTTTCCTTTTTCCAATACAAACAAGACCCTGAAACCGGATTTTTTCTAGATGAAAACCCATATATGAAACATGATGAAGTTATGGTGAGTAGAGCTTTCAATTATTCAGTAAACTCCATCAATCGTCTAGGTGGCTCGCCTTTCTTTCCATCACCTGTTGAACTAAATACCGCGCCACATTATGTGAAATCAGAAGAAGAATATAGAAAGAAATGGAAAAGTATTAGTTTAGTGAATAGTTGGCGTGGCTGTGATTTATTAGCGTCATCATGCATGTATATTGGGCAGATGGATCAAAAGAAACAGGAAAAAATGCTCCAAATTGCTGAGAACTACCTAGAGAGCATCCAGGATCCAGAAACAGGTCTTTGGGGAGAAGGCAGCTTATATGTCAGAATCTCTGGAACGTTTAAGCTTCATACGTTCTATCATAAGTTCGGACTACCCATGCCAAGAGTGGATAAGATGTATCGGAGCATACTTCACTGCTTACGAACGGAAATAGCTAAGGATATGTGCTACATCCGAAATCCAATCGATTTATTATCTTATATCAATCTAGAAATTCCGAAACATGAACTTGAAGAGATTATTCAAATAACGGTTGATAATATCGAAAAACTAAAACGTCCTGATGGCGGTTTTTCAAGAGAAATTGACCATTCACCGACTGCACCGAATGTTGCACAGGTGAAATCTGATGAGTTTTATCCAGATATGCCTGTTGCAGTTCATTTAGGTAAAGGATTATATGAAGGGGACATGAACGCCGGTACCCAAGCAACCTTGATTCGTTTGCAATTACATAAATTAGCTGGGAGAACGGCAACTCCGATTAAGGGTTCCGAGAGGTTTTATGAACTCGTTAAAAGTAGATTACAAGCATAATAAAAAATAATGGTTGGAGGGTATAGAATGGCCTTTTTAGACATTACACAATTAAAAGCATCTGGAGATAAGAATAGGGATCATACGGAGATTTTTGCTCAAGCAATTAATCAGGTTGCCGAAAGTGGAGGAGGAACTGTTTTTGTACCTGCTGGTACGTATTTGACAGGACCCCTTGTCCTTAAAAGTAATATAACCCTTTATTTAGAAGCAGGTGCAACAATTCGTTTTTATGATGAGTTTGATCGCTATCAACCTGTTAAAACGCGTTGGTCTGGGTATGAGTGTTATGGGTATTCGCCACTCATTTTTGGTGAAAATCTACACAATGTAACAATAAAAGGGGAAGGCTCCTTTGATGGGCAAGGAAAAGCTTGGTGGTTGGTTAATAGAGAGCTTCGGAAAAATAGTACAGCATACTCTTCAAAAATGACCGAAAGAATTGGCAGGCTAAATCAAGATTTTATGGAACCGCTTGAAACGAATCTAGTAGAATGGGATTCACAATTTTTACGTCCGCCATTACTACAATTAATGAATTGTAAGCATGTCACAATTGAAGGTGTTACACTGAAAAATTCTCCATTTTGGAATACACATCTCGTTTATTGTGAACATGTTACTGTTCATAATGTAACCTTCGAAAATCCGGCAGATACACCAAATGGTGATGGTTTTGATATTGATTCTTGTTCGAATGTACGTGTTTCAGACTGCCACTTCGCGGTTGGGGATGACTGTCTTGTCTTAAAGTCAGGGATTAATGAAGATGGACGAAGAGTCGGTAAAGCAACAGAAAATGTAGTCGTAACAAACTGTACAATGCACCATGGGCATGGCGGTATCGTACTTGGAAGTGAAATGTCTGGCGGAATTAAAAATGTCACCATTTCCAACTGTACATTCATCGGAACAGACCGAGGCGTACGGATTAAAACAAACCGTGAACGTGGTGGCTACGTGAAAAATATCCTCGTAAACAATATTTATATGGAAGATGTCTTATGTCCAATTGCGATAAATTCTTTTTACCGTCATGGTGTGAATGAGAAAGACCCGGCAGTGAATAGCCTTGAGCCACAGCCAATCACCGAAAAAACACCAGAAATACAACATATCCAAATAAGTAATATCATAGCGAGAAATTGTCGAGCAGCTGCAGGTTTTATTTATGGGCTTCCAGAAAGTCCGATTCAAGATATTTCCATCCACCATTCTACAATCGAAATGACAGTTGACCCAAATGAAAAGGGTGGAGAGCCAGATATGGTTCAGGAAGAATTAGTAATGGCTGGAGCGGGTATCTTCGGAAAGTATATATCAAATCTAGATATTCATCATGTTCGGGTAGAAACACGTCAAGGTGCAGGACTGCAAATTGAGAATAGTGAGCAAGTCAATATTGACCATTTCTCAATGAGAAACCAACACGATTCCACACCAGTTGTAATCTTAAAAAACGTCGACAATAAAAATATCGATGCCAATGCAACGCAATTGGCAAGCCAAAATTATTTACTAATGGAAGAACCGAAAATTGTTTAAAACCTTTGAGTTTGTTATAAAAATACGGAGGGATTCATATGTGGGTCATCCATCAATTTATGGAGGAATTGTACCTAGATGCAAATGTTAGCCGTACGAAGAATCATGATGAAAAATGGCAATCACTATTAACTTCAAAATTTCAAGATTTACTCGGAACCTATAAGAATGATGCACCGCTTCAACCGAAAATCGTAGAGCAAAAAGGCTATGAGCATTATACAAGGTACAGTATTGAGATTTCGACTTTACCAAGTCTTAGATTGCAAATGTATGTACTTGTTCCGAACCATCTTGGGGGTAAAAAAGCACCAGCCATTCTCGCCTTGCATGGTCATGGATATGGAAACAAAGATATCGTAGGTCTAGACCCTGATGGCAATGACCGAAAAGGCGACCCAGGTTTACATAAAGATTTTGCAATAGAACTAGTCAAACGTGGATTTATTGTCATGGCCCCAGAGTTAATTGGGTTTGGAGACCGTACCTATTCCGATGATATGAGTCATTCCCCATCAGATAATTCGTGTTATTCGCTCGCAACCCAATTACTCCTTTATGGTAAGACGCTTGCGGGACTTCGTGTTTTTGAATGTCAAAAAGTCTTAGATTTTATGGAAGAATATGAGGAGATCGATTCTTCTCGAATTGGTTGTATGGGAATTTCAGGGGGAGGACTTGTGGCCGCGTATACATCCGTTCTTGATAAACGTATTCAGGCAACGGTTGTATCCGGCTATACCAACACATTCAAAGGAAGCATTATGAATAGAAGGCATTGTTTAGACAATTACGTACCAGGAATCCTGCAATATGCAGAGATGCCTGAGTTAATTGCTTTAATGGTTCCGCGGCCATTGTTTATTGAGTCGGGAAAAAAGGACCACCTTTTTCCTGTGAAAGAAACAGAGAAAGCAATTCAACAAATCAAAAGCATCTATTCGGAGCGTAATGTTGGTCACCTTGTAAATTGGAAACTATTTGAAGGTGGTCATGAAATAGGTGGTGAACAATCTTTCGAGTGGTTGTGTTCAACTTTGAATGCTAAAAAGCTGTAAAGGGGGGAGAATCTTATGGCTACTTTTAAAAATCCGATTATACCGGGATTTTATCCGGATCCGTCGATATGTCGGGTCGGAGACGATTATTATTTAGTGACATCCACTTTTGAATATTTTCCTGGTATTCCGATTTTTCATAGCAAGGATTTAGTAAACTGGAGACAAATCGGCCATGTACTAACGAGGCCAAGCCAATTGAATCTTGATAGAACACCGAATTCAAAAGGAATTTACGCTGCAACCATTCGATATGATAAAGGAATTTTTTATGTTATTACAACCTTTGTGGAGAGTCAAACGGGTGCCAGAAGAAACTTCTTTGTAACATCAGAGAACCCTGATGGTCCTTGGTCTGATCCCTATTGGTTGGATGACTGTCCGGGTATAGATACTTCTTTATTTTTTGACGATGACGGGAAAGTATATGTGACTGCAAATCGACGGCCTCCAGGTGGCCAGCTGTATCCAAAGCATATGGAAATTTGGCTGCAAGAGCTGGACTTAGAGACGAAGCAATTAATAGGAAAAAAATATAGTCTTTGGGACGGGGCATTAAAGTATATTCATGCACAGGAAGCACCACATATTTATAAAGTGGATGGCATGTATTATTTACTGATTGCGGAGGGAGGCACAGGCTTTACCCATTCAATTACTGTTGCCCGCAGTGAATCAATCATTGGTCCTTATGAGGGTGCCAAAACAAATCCCATTTTGACACATCGTCATTTGGGAAGAGAATATCCGATATCGAACGTAGGGCATGGGGATCTTATTGAAACAAGCAATGGCGAGTGGTGGCTGGTTTGTTTGGGGTCGCGTCCATATGGTGGCCAATATCGTAATCTAGGGAGGGAATCCTTTCTAGCTCCAGTTAAATGGGAAGATGGCTGGCCAGTTGTCAACCCAGGAAAAGGCATTGTTGAAATGGAAGGGGCCAAACCTTATTTAGAGGAGAAAAGATGGCCAACAGAGCCTGCTTGTGATCATTTTGATTTGCCGGAACTACGGATGCCATGGAATTTTATTCGTACACCAAGAGGGGAGTTTTGGTCATTAAAGGATCGCCCAGGTCATTTGCGAATACGTGTAAAGGCTGAGACGATAACAGAAGCTGTTAATCCTGCTTTTATTGGACGCAGACAATGTCATATTAATTTTGCTGCTCGAACAAAAATGGAATTTACACCAAATAATAAGCACGAAATTGCGGGTATTGTATTACTCCAAAATTCTGATTTCCACTACCGTGTTGAATATACACAATCTGAAATCCGTTTAGTAAAAAGAGAAGCAGGTCAAGAAGAAACTCTTGCTGTGCAGCCATATCGGCATCAAGAGGTCTTTTTTAAGATAGAAGCATATGAACAGTCATATCATTTTTATTTTGCTCAAGTCTCAGAAGAGTGGAAAATCCTAAAAGAAGAGGTAGATGGAAGAATTTTAAGTACGGATGTTGCTGGCGGATTCACAGGCGCATATATCGGCATGTATGGAAGTTCAAATGGCAGAGAGACATCAAATTATGCTGATTTTGATTACTTTGAATATCTTGGTTTAGATTAGACTAAAAAAATAAGCTCCCAGTTTGGGAGCTTATTT
This sequence comes from Bacillus sp. JJ1533, assembly GCF_036965045.1. NCBI lineage: Bacteria > Bacillati > Bacillota > Bacilli > Caryophanales > Bacillaceae > Bacillus > Bacillus sp. JJ1533. The sequence goes on from NZ_JBALOV010000026.1 coordinate 172,412, forward strand.
TGGTATCCATTTATCTTTTAGATGGAATATTTTTTCTAACGTGTACTCAGACGTTTGCTCTTCTGTTAGTTGTTTTGCCCATCCCACTCTTGCTAAGGATTCACCCCCAGGTCCATTGCTAGCAAATTCAAAGTACCGAGCTGTTTTTTCATTTTCTTCGCTTCGCCAATTATCCCACCCATGTGGATGAATATGCTCTCCCATCCATGTATTGATAAATACGGTATGCGCATAGGGTCGCCATGGACGACCTAGGTATACTCCAGCGGCTTGCTTGTCACCCGTTAGCTTGCAGTTTTTAAAGTAAAAGCCAAACTCGTTTTCCTCTGGTGTAGAGGCCGCGGTAATATAGCCTTCGCGTAAGCTATGAATCGTACAATCTTCAAAAACAGCGATACCTGAACCAAAGATGAAATCAACATGACCTTCTATATAACAATTTGAGAAAAAATGTCGCCCCTTTGAGGTGTAAAGAGTGTCTTGATTTCCTAGTAACCGTACTTGCTTAAATATACATTTGTCGCCGGCTACATATAATGCTAGTGCTTGGCCAATTTCATCACCGAAACCTGCAACATTTTGAATTGTTAGGTGTTCCAATTGAAAGAGATCTGCAAATGCGTGAAAAACAGCTGTTTCAAATGTCCCGATTTCCGTACCATTTAAATTTTTCATGCGGGCATATTTCTTTCCCGAAATAATCGTTTTGTTTTCCCCAGCACCAATGATGGTAATATTCGGTTTGTTTTCAGGGACAGTAATAATCTCCTCGTAGATACCCTCTTTAACCTCAATCCTCACTGGTTCTAATGGAAAGACCCGTACCGCGTCAATTGCGGCTTGAATCGTTGAAAAATCCCCATCTCCATTTTGCGAGACTACTAGTTTTTGCATGAGTATTGCCCCTTTTCGAGATTCTATTGCTTCTTTAATTTGCCCTAACTGATTCACGGTATTTACCTGGTGTCGTTCCTTCGATTTTCTTAAAGGAACGAATAAAGTTCTGGGAGTTGTTAAAGTTCAGTTTGTCTGAAATATCTTTGACAGAGATGTCAGTTTCAGCAAGCCATTTTTTCGCCATATTGATCCGATACATAGATAAATATTCACTGAATGAAATGTTCATTTCCTTTCTGAAAATACTACTCAAATAATTTGGATTATAATGGAGTCGATTCGCAATCATATCCAAAGTAATGTTCGATTCAAATTCTTCGTGAATGATATGAACAATGTTTTCCGAAATGGTCTTATATTGTGATTCAGAACGATCTTCAATTTTTTGAAGAAGGGGATCGATTACCACTGTGATAAACCATTCCTTCACCTCTTCTCGAGATTTCAATTCATAGACTGTTTCAAAAATGGAACGATTATCTTCTAAATCTAAAATATTTATCGCTAATGTATGCATTAACTCAATTAAATCACTTAAAAATCGAACTAATGAAATTTGGTATTGAACATGATTTAAATCTTCTGAGAAGATTTCATCAATTAACTCGTTCAGTAAGACGTATACTTTCTTTTTGTCGTTTACCTTTATTGAATCGAATAATTCATTTTCGATTCGTTTAGGGAAATAGGTGTATAAACCCTTTCCGATTTCAAGGTTTTCAAAAAAGATAATGGATTCAGTGCCATATTTAAGTGTATATTTTAGTGCCTCAAGACTTTCTTTATACGCGGTTCTTGTCTCGAGAACATCTTTAAATGGTTCACTGACCCCAATACTGACAGGAACACTGTATTCTTCTCTTACTTTTTTCTGGATTTTCTCTGCGATTGTATTTACATATTGATTAAACTCCGTTTTGGATTCGATATTACTTAATAAAAGGGTGACCTGGTATTGTTTATTAACAATTGGCTTCATTCGTTCATCACTTGGAATCAGTTCTTCGACGAGACCATTGATAACAAATAACAATACGTCCTCTTCCTTTGATTTGTAAGAAGTTCCCTCAAGACTATCAATTTGAACGGTTAACACACTAAGCCACTTAAAATCTAAGTTGTATCCGTAATATTCCATTCTGCCTTTTAGCTCGTCCTCGATAACCTTACCCGTTAATAGACGATGCATAAAAAATTGTTTGAGCTGATTAATCTGGTTTTGTAATGATTTTTCCAAGATATCATTTTGCTTCATCATGTCTTTGACATGATTTTCTATAAAGTCGAATTCATTCCTATCTTTGCCGTCTTCTTTATGAGTGAGTGAATGCAAAATAACATTTTGTAGTTGTTTAATAGGTTGATAGATAACTTTACTTCCAAATAACGCTAATAATAATGACATTATGGCAATCAATAAGGTGATCGCAAGTGTAAACCACCCAATTGACCTTGATTGACCTGCTAATTCACTAAGTTCAACAATGGAGATATAAATCCAGCCATTGTAAAACGATTTTCGATAGGTAAAAAGGTAATCAGTATTGTTGGATGTAATCGTAAATTGACCAGTATTATTTTCACGTAATGTGTTTTTAGTTAATACATCACGGTATTCAAAGGCTTGTCCAATTTTATTATGATCATTATGAAGGACAACGCTTTCATTTTCATCAAGAATGTAAAACCTTTCTAACGTATTGTCCTTCTGTAAAATATCTCGAAAGCTACACGATGGGATATTGGCGATAATCATCCCTGTTGTATTCGATGAAACGATAGGAATCTTTTTAATCAAGTTTAAATTATAGCCGCAAGCACGAGAAGCAACCTTCTTGTACAGGGGTTCATTTGTGTTTTCTTCCAATAGCCAGACAGATCTTGTCTTAAGGGAAAGGTAACGATCTGAAATTTCTTGCAGCTGAGGTTCAGAAAGTCGCTGCAAACCGTAATTATTAACGAGCCAATTGTTCCCGAGACTAATGAGAGCAACATCTGTTAAACGAGTATCAAACGTTTGTTGATGACTTAGGTCGTCCCTTAACTGGTTATAGAGCTGAAACTGCCTCGTTGTAAGTGGTTCCCTTAATGATTCAATGATTTTAGATGAAGATGCTAATTGAGTTAAGGACTGATCGACAGACTTAATAACCTGCTCGACATTTGTTTGAATTTGGTACACGCTATGTTCTTTTTCTTTGGCAACAAAATCTTCAACAGCAGAGGTAGAACGAATGAATGAAAATATACCAACAATGATGACCGGTATAATGGCTAGAATACTAGCAAATAAAATAATTCTATGGAAGAAACTTACTGGTAGTTTGAATTTCATGTAATCACTCCAAATCTATTCAAATGTGAGGATAGACAACCCACCTGTAATATCCCTGTAATATTTGAATGCCCTTTTATTATAGTTGTTGTTTTAGATAAATTGAATAATCATTATGTCAGATTGTGTTCATAATATTAGAACAACCCTTATAAACTCAAGGGATTAAGGTCCTATTTAAAAGTAAATTAAATGATTATAGTTATTATTTTATAAATACCTTATCATGAAAGCAGGAGAAATGTTATCGTTTACAAACCTTGTAAACAATCATGGAGAGAAAGGGTGTAGGTTCTTGAATAACACAAAAATTGAAAAATCACCTTTATATTTTGCGAAAAAAATGTGTGATACGCTTATGGAGAAATTCACTCCAGAAGAGCTTCCGCCGGGTGGACGCTGGCACTATCACCAGGGCGTATTTTTATGTGGCATGGAACTAGTATATAACAAAACAGGAGAAGAAAAGTATTTTGATTATTTAAAGGCATATGTCGATCATAATATCGATGAAAATGGAAATCTCTTATTTGCTAGAGATGAATTAGACTCGATTCAAGCAGGATTATTGTTGTTCCCATTATATAAAGCTACCGGTCTAAAAAAATATGAAATAGCAGCACGTCGATTACGCAATATCTTTACAACGTTAAACTTAACGAGTGAAGGTGGATTTTGGCATAAGGACAAATATCCTTACCAAATGTGGCTGGATGGTTTGTATATGGGCGGACCATTTGCCCTACACTATGCACAGGACTTCAATGAGCCAGAATTAATCGATATGGTTATTCATCAGGAAAAATTGATGCGCAAGTATACAAAGAGTGAGGCGACTAACCTTTATCATCACGGCTGGGATGAAAAGTGTGCTCAGCCATGGGCTCGTCCAGATGGAAAAGCTCCAGAAATTTGGGGGCGTGCATTAGGTTGGTATGGATTAGCGGTAATTGACATGATTGATATTTTACCAGAGGATCACCCGCATCGGGAAGATTGGATCGCATTTATACAAGATTATGTTCGCGATATTGTGAACTACCAGGATGAAAAAACTGGTTTATGGTACCAAGTCATTGATAAAGGTCACATGGAAGACAATTGGCTCGAGACGTCTGCTTCAAGTCTATTTATCTATGTCATTGCAAAAGCTGTTTCAAAAAAATATGTAGGAGAAGAGTTTGCTGTATATGCTACAAAAGCTTATGAGGGACTACTTAACCATAAAATACAGGAAACTCAAGAAGGAAAGCTTATTATTGATGACATTGTAATTGGTACTTCAATCGGAGTATATGATTATTATATCAATCGTGAGCGGAGTCACAATGACTTGCACGGTGCAGGTGCGTTTATCATGGCCAGTATGGAAATGGAAAAATTACTTGCTAAACATGCGGGGGTTAAGTAATACATGAAAAAATATGCTGTCTGTGGATTAAGTAACAGAGCGTTAAAAATGTTTATTCCACCTTTAGTAGAAAAATTCGCAAAGCAAAGTGAGATTGTTGGATTACTAGATAGTGACGAGTATCGGGTTGAGCTATGTAAGGAAAAATTTCCTGTCTTGTCCCAAACACCATCATACCAGCCAGATCAATTTGATCGAATGATTGAAGAGACGAATCCGGATTGTATTATTGTTGTAAGCCGCGATAACACACATATTGATTACATTTTACAAGCTCTAGAACATGATGTGGATGTTATTACGGAAAAGCCGATGGTAACTACAGCCAGTGATGCAGCAAAGGTGATGGAGGCAGAAAAGAAAAGTAAAGGTAAAGTAACTGTGGCGTTTAATTATCGCTATAGTCCATACCATCGAAAAATTAAAGAACTTGTTTTAGAAGGTAAAATCGGACGAGTGACTTCCGTTGATTTGAATTGGTATATCGACACCTATCATGGAGCAAGTTACTTCAAGCGTTGGAATCGGAAACGAGAATTCTCTGGTGGGCTTTCAGTCCATAAATCAACACATCATTTTGATTTAGTGAATTGGTGGATCGACCAATATCCAGAAGAGGTTTATGCTCACGGAGCATTGCATTATTATGGACGCAATGGAGAACTGAATCCGGATCCAGCAACTGATAACAGATTTTGTGGCACCTGTCATGTCAGAGATAATTGTGATTATTATGTAAGATGGAATCCTGGTGAATTTTCAGAGGTTATTGAAGATGATCACTTAAGTATGGGGGAACAAAAGGAAAATACCTATACCAGTTACCGTCCTGATGCTTGTATTTTTGATTCAGAGATTACGATTGAGGATACGTATACAGCGACAGTAAAATATAATAAAGGTGCTCTATTAAGCTATTCCATTAATTTCTCTACTCCGTTTGAAGGCTATCGCTTAGCCATCAATGGAACAAAGGGAAGAATTGAAACACAAGAGTTCCATGCACCAAGCCGGGTACCATTTGAAGTACCTGAACAAACAATCGATTTTTATCCGTTATTTGGATCAAAGGAAATCATTCATGTTGTGAAATCGGCTGGTGGGCATGGAGGTGGTGATCCTGTTTTAATTCATGATCTGTACCAGGGAATTGATCCGCGACGACACTATGAAATATTAGCAGGTGCGGAAGCAGGAGCTTATTCGATTGCCCTCGGAGAAGCTGTTTGGAAATCCGTACAGGAACATAAGCCAATCTTGATTGAACAATTATTAACAAACTATCAAGAGCAAAAGTAACTTTGGAAAGGGGAGTTAAACAGATGCTAGGAGGATTGGATAGTCCATTTTATCGTTGGTGTGGGGCCATCTCACGTTTAGTTTATTTGAATTTACTATGGGTTTTATTTACAGCAATGGGACTTGTTGTTGCAGGATTTGTACCTGCAACAGTGGCCCTATTTGCAGTTACTAGAAAGTGGTTGATGGGGGAAGAGGATATCCCTGTTTTTTCAACATTTTGGAGTGTATATAAAAAGGAATTTTTAAAATCCAACCTCCTAGGACTGACCCTCTTCATAGCAGGATATATATTATATGTTGATCTAGTTTTTTTACCAACGACTAGCACAGTATACATTGTGGTTCGGTACGCATTAATCGCGATTTGTTCAGTCTTTATTGTCATATTGCTTTATATTTTTCCTATTTATGTACACTTTAACGGGAATATTAAAACCTATTTGAAACACGCTGTCATGTATGGCCTATCATTCCCTCTTGTTACCTTTGCGATGGTGGTGGGGATGTTCATCCTTTATGTTGGGTTCACATATGTACCAGCCCTTATTCCTTTATTAAGTGCAAGTATGCTAGCCTACCTCATCATGTGGCTGTCGTTAAAGGTATTTGCAAGAATTGAGGAAAAGGTAAACGGAAAAATCGAAATGAAATCAGACAAAAGCAGCGAACCAAGTTTTCGCTAGGTTGAAGGTGTTGTGATGAAAAATATTCATATTTATATTGCCGGAGATTCAACAGTTTCGGTCTGTCCTCCGAACGAAGAACCTAGAGCTGGATGGGGTCAGGTACTTCATCACTATTTTCTTGATGATGTCATCATCCACAATTTTGCGATAGGAGGAAGAAGCTCCAAAAGCTTCATCGATGAAAAACGACTTGATACAATTCTGAATGAAATCCAACCGAATGATTATCTCTTTATTCAATTCGGACATAATGATCAAAAACAGGATCACCGAAGAACGGAGCCTTACTCATCCTACCAATTCTATCTTAATCAATATATTGGCGGAGCAAGAGAGAAAAAGGCAATCCCTGTTTTAATTACCTCCATGCATCGAAGGACCTTTGATGAAAATGGAAAGATCGTCAACAGTTTAGGTGAGTATCCAGAAGCAATGGTTGCTCTTGCTAAACAACAACAAGTCAGTCTTATTGATTTATGGATGGAATCTAAACAACTGTATGAATCCTTAGGACCTGATAAAAGTAAAGAACTTTTCATCTGGTTTGATCCTGGTGAACACCCCAACTATCCAGATGGAATTAGTGATGACACGCATTTTTGTGAAGATGGAGCAAAAAAGCTTGCTAGCATTATTGCCAAAGAAATAAAAACAAGCATTCCGAGTCTAGCAAAATATGTAAAGTAGAGAAGGTGGCCATATGATTAATTTAGGAATTAGAGCGCATGATGTAAAGGCAAGTTCCTTGAATGAACTTGTTCAAAAAATTGCAGATAAAGGACTAACATCCGTGCAATTGGCATTGGCGAAATCATTTCCGGAACTTAACACGAGCTTAGGGAGTCTTTCACCAGGTTTAGGTAAGCATATCGGAAAGGCTTTTCAACAAAAAAATATCGAAATAGCCGTACTTGGCTGTTATATTAATATGATTCATCCCGATCTCGAGGAACGACAAAAAGGATTAGAACGTTTTAAGGAGCATATCCGATTTGCAAGGGATTTTGGCTGTACTGTCATCGGAACAGAAACAGGGAATGTTCATGCGAAAATGGGATATACAGTTGATAACTTCCAAGAAAAGCCTTTTTTAGATGTAGTTGAAAGTGTGAAGGAGCTTGTTCAGGAAGCTGAAAAATTCGGTGTAATTGTTGGGATAGAAGCGGGAGTGAATCACCCTGTGTATAGCTCAAGCCTTTTAAAACGCTTATTGGTTGAAGTGCATTCGAATAATCTCCAAGTCATCTTTGACCCGGTCAATTTATTAACAGTAGACAATTACCGTCAGCAGGAAGAGATCATTAAGGAAGCAATTGAACTTTTGGGAGATCGAATCATTATTGTTCACTGTAAAGATTTTGTAATTGAAGAAGGACAGTTGAAATTTGCTCCTCCAGGTAAAGGACTATTAAACTACGATTTAGTGATGGAGTTACTTAAGCCGAAAAAACCATTTATTCAATTTCTACTAGAAAGTACAACGGAACCTTTTATAGATGATAGTATTGCATTTTTACAGAGAAAGTATGAAAATGCTTAATATGGAATAATTTTTCCTGAAATACACATCTTGTTGAAGGGACGTAGGAAATTTGAGGGAAAAAGGAAGGGTCAAAGAATTATTTGCAGCAATGAGTCCTGCAGAAAAGGCCAAGTACTTTTGGGAGTATTATAAATATTATTTATTTGCATTTCTGCTCGTAATTGTTGTTACTGTCTTTCTAGTAAACAACCATAATGTTAAAAAGGAGCCTGCACTGTCCATTTTTGTTTTGGGGGAGTTAGTAGATGCAAAAGAGATCAATAAAATCGCTCAAAAACTAAATGAAGAAATGCTTTCGGACAAGCAAAGAAAAACACATGAAATATCAATTCAAGTCATTCCATATGCACCAGATGCTGCAGATTTTACTATTGTCATGGCTGCTTTACAAAAGGTTGCTGGGGAAATCTCAACCGGAGATTTGGATGTTTTGTTTATAGATAAAAAACAATTTGAGATGATGAATCAAGATCACTATTTTTATAGTCAAAATGAATTGGTAAATGGCAGTCTTCCAATTGATGAAGATTCATTATACGTTGATTCTCGGCAGCAAATCACAGGAATTGATGTTTCTGCGGTACCACTCTTTAATGAAGCCATTGATGATGCTGAAATGGTAATGGGAGTGCTTGTAAATTCTCAAAAAAGAGAGGAAACAAAAAAACTATTTCAAGTTTTGTTCATGAATTAACTAATTTATATTAACAATTCTAGTATATTACGATATATTTTAATAGAATGGCAATAATTTTAGGAGGCTATATCAATGGAACATTTAAAACAACTAGTTGAGGCAGTCAAAAACGAAAGCGTTTCCGAATATACAGGGGAAGTTAAAGTATATGAAAAATCGCTTACACATCATGATAATGTAAGCCTTGTCATGGTGAGGGATCATCAACAAAAATGGATTCTTGCAGTCGGCGAAGGTTCGTTATTTAATGAGCTGGAAGGGGACGTAATTGCAGATCATGCAAAAGCATGTCCATTAACACATGAAAACCGACTTGTGTTGAATCGTCATTTCGAATATACAGTTCCAAGAGCTTTCGGTACAAAAATTGCGACAATGGGTCTTGGTGACCGTCTGGGTCTTGCTTCTCCGGGACATATTGAAACCGTTCGCAAACATCATGTAAAGCCAATCCTTGCTCAACAAAGTATTCGTGAATTAACATTGACCAATCGTACAATGAATGATGTGATTGATGCAGCTAGTTTTGCAGTTTTCCAAGAAGGCTACACGGGTGGATTTGGAGCAGATGGTGATCACTTAAAAGAAGAAGAAGATATTAAAATGGCCTTATCGCTAGGTATGTCAATGCTTACTTTAGACTGTTCGGATCACATTCAAAATCGCGTAGAAGGCTTGACAGTAGATGAGATCAGTGTTGAATTTGATAGTCTTCCTGAGGAAACAAGGAATCATTATCATAACTTATATATGAATAAAGAATTCGATGTTAACGGTCTGGACATCGTATTTGACGAAAAAATCGTAAAGAAATTTGCATTGTTATATGGAAACGCTTTAGATTATATGGTTCATATTCATGACACTTATATTGTAAATGCAGGTCGTGATATTGATTTTGAAATTTCAATTGATGAAACAGAAACGGTTACTTCACCAGCAGCACATTTCTTTGTAGCAAATGAACTTAAAAATCGAGGAGTAACCGTAACAAGCCTTGCTCCAAGATTCTGTGGTGAGTTCCAAAAAGGAATCGACTATATTGGGGATATCGAACAATTTGAAAAAGAATTGCGCGAACATGCATTAATTGCAGAGTACTTTGGCTATAAACTAAGTATCCACTCCGGTAGTGATAAATTTACAGCGTTTCCAATTATCGCGAAATATACGAACGGTGTTCTTCACGTAAAAACAGCTGGAACGAACTGGCTTGAAGCGATTCGTGTAATTGCGAAGGTAAACCCAGACCTATACCGAAGAATGCATGCCTATGCATTAGAGCATCTTGATGAAGCACTTAAGTATTATCATATTACACCAGATTTGAGTACAATCGTTCCACTTGATACGGTTGCAGATGCTGATCTCCCTGAATATATGAATAATAATGCTGCAAGACAAGTGATTCACGTCACATATGGAATATTATTAACAGCAAAAGACGAAGAAGGAAACGATCTTTTCAAGGATGAATTCTTTAATACACTCAATGAAAGAGAAGAAGAGTACCGTCAAGGGCTAGTTAACCATATTGGCAAGCATGTAGAGTTATTGAATTTGTAATTGATTTACTTTTAAAACACCTTCCATTTTAGTTATACTAACTAGGGAAGGTGTTTTATGTATAGGATTAACGTTTTATTCATTCTAGTCTTATTTTTAACTGCTTGTGGATCACCTGAGTTGAATGAAGATGTCAAGACCATTGAATTAACAGTTTCGGCCGCAGCAAGTATGCAAACTGTTCTTGAAGAACTAACAAAAAACTTTGAAGAGAAACATTCAACGATTGACATCTCCTTTAATTTTGGAGGTTCCGGTGCACTTGCCCAGCAAATTTCACAAGGAGCACCGGTTGACCTATTTTTATCTGCTTCAATTGAAAAATTTGATGCATTAGTAGATGATGGCCTAATTGATCAAAGCCAGAAAAAGAACGTCATCGGCAATGAGATTGTCTTAATTTCACCGATTGAAAATGAAAAGGACATTTCCTCTTTGGAAGATTTAAAAACGAAGGCTGATCGTGTTTCAATTGGCATACCTGAATCTGTACCAGCAGGAAAATATGCAAAAGAAGCACTAGATAGTATGGGATTATGGAATAGCATCGAAAGAAATACTGAGATTGTTTTTGCAAAGGATGTTCGGCAAGTATTAACCTATGTCGAAACAGGAAATGTCGACGCCGGGTTCGTTTATAAAACGGATGCGCAAAGCACAGATCAAATTAAAGTCATTTCAAGTGTGGATTCTACGTACCATTCAGCAATTATCTATCCAATCGGGGTCCTCAATTCGTCTAAGCATATGGATGAAGCTACATTGTTTTATGAGTATTTATTAAGTGAAGAAGCCTTACATATCTTTGAGGAATATGGATTTACAAGAATCAAGTAAAAAAGCAATTGGCAGTTCATAATGCCAATTGCTTTTTTTATAGTAGAAATTATAAAATTAATGGTTGTAGTTTGGGTGTATCCAAGTCCAGCTCCAGCGCCTAGCCAGTTTTCCACCTTGAATGGGCTTCTGTGAGTATTTTGCGAAAAGCTTTGCTTTGAGCAGCTCGAGGTCATAAGCCAATCTGTCAAGAAGGATAAAATACATCCTTCTAGCCAGCTTTTCTTATGCTTGTCGGACTTGCACAGGATGTGCTGACATCGACGTTTGCCACAGGACGTGGCAGTAATTAGTCGATGTTCCACTACAAGGCGCTTGCGCTTTTTTTTATTACATATAAGGTTGTACGCCTTTCGCTACTTCTTGAACGACGGATGCTAGGGATGATATTTGTTGATCGTCTAAGTTAAAAGACTCTTTAATTTTCGTTTCAAGGTTGGTCGTAATTCTGCGTTTGCCTACTTCGACAAGAGCTATTAGCGCAAAGCTGCAATTTACAGCTTTTGCAAAATCACGTTGTGTCATGTTGTTTCTTTTGCGTAAAAATTTCACGATATCTTTGTTAATCCTAGGCATTTTTACACACTCCTTACCTATGGCTTTTTACAAATGACTACATGGACTTATCTATTATTCTATGATATTCACATATTACCATCATATATAAAATTCGTCTAGATGAGAAAAACTGTAGAGCATGTCTACAGTTTTGCTAATTATTTATCTCCATATAGTCGACGTGCGGCATGATTTGTTGGGCCAACAAATTCATTTAGTTGGAAGGAATGACGAATGGCTGCCGTGATGAATTTTTTCGCTTCATATATCGCTTCCTTTACATCTAAGCCTTTTGCCAGTCCAGCAGCAATTGCGGCAGATGAAGTACAACCGGCACCGTGAGTAAAGGATGTTTCAAAACGGTCACCTTCAAGTACCTCAAGTTCTTTTCCGTCATATAAAACATCTACTGCTTTATCATGTTTTAGCTTTCCGCCACCTTTAACGAGTACATATTTTGCACCAAGGTCATGAATCTTCACAGCAGCTTCTTTCATTTGGTCAACAGTTGTAATCGAACCGATTCCACTTAGTTGTCCTGCCTCAAATAAATTTGGAGTAATGACTGTTGCCAGTGGAGTAAGGAGTTCTCTAAGAGCAACGGCATGGTCTGGGAAGAGTACTTCATCTTCGCCCTTACAAACCATTACAGGGTCTACAACAAATTTTTGAAGATTATGTTTCTTTGCCGCATCTGCAGCTATTTCGATAATATCAACAGTTGGAAGCATTCCAGTTTTTGCAGCATCCACGCCAATTCCATCAAGGATTGTCGCTAACTGTGCCTTAATGATATCGACGTCAACCGGAAACACTTGGTGATTCCAACGATTATTTGGGTCCATTGCAACAATTACAGTTAAGGCAGACATGCCGTATACGCCATATTCTTGGAAAGTCTTTATGTCGGCTTGGAGACCAGCTCCACCGCTACTATCAGAACCTGCAATCGTTATTGCTTTAGGTAAACTCATGTTTGAAACCCCCATATTAAAAAGTTTAACAAGCTTATTATATATCAAATGATAAAAATAGATATATTGTTGAAGAAAAAAATCGACTTTACAATATAAGGAAGGTATAAATGATTGATTTAGTAATAAACAATTTGATACAATACACTGATGTAAGAGAAAAAGTGTAATTCGATCCTAAACACATTCATATCTTGCAAATATTAATGATAGGCGGTCGAAAAAGAATGACAGAAACAAAACCTTATCGAGTATTACTTTATTATCAGTATGTGACAATTGAAAATCCAGCAGAATTCGCTAAAGAACATCTTGCATTCTGTAAGGAAATCGGTTTGAAAGGTCGGATTCTAGTTGCAACGGAAGGGATTAACGGAACGGTTTCCGGTACAATTGAACAAACTGACAAGTATATGGAAGAAATGAGAAAAGATCCACGCTTTGCAACTATTGTTTTTAAAATTGATGAAGCAGATGGACATGCTTTTAAGAAAATGCATGTTAGACCACGTCCAGAGCTCGTGAACTTAAGCCTTGAGGACGATATTAATCCGCTTGAATTGACAGGAAAATACTTAAGCCCAAAAGAATTTTATGAAAAAATGCAGGATCAAAATACTATTATTCTAGATGCACGAAATACCTATGAATATGATTTGGGACATTTCAGAGGTGCAATTAGACCAGATGTTGAAACATTCCGTGATTTACCACAATGGGTACGTGAAAACAAAGACATGTTAGAAGGCAAAAAGATTTTAACATACTGCACTGGCGGAATTCGTTGTGAAAAATTCTCTGGATGGTTAGTAAGAGAAGGCTTTGAGGATGTTGGCCAGCTTCATGGTGGAATTGCAACTTATGGTAAAGACCCTGAGGTACAAGGTGACCTTTGGGATGGTCAGTTATATGTATTTGATGAAAGAATTGCGGTTCCAGTAAATCATAAAGAGCATGTAATTGTTGGGAAAGACCATTTTACTGGTGAACCTTGTGAACGCTATGTAAACTGTGCAAACCCTGAATGTAATGAACAAATTCTATGTTCCGAAGAAAATGAGCATAAATATTTAAGAGGCTGTACACATGAATGTCGTGTTCATCCACGTAATCGCTATGTTGAAGAAAATGGTCTATCTGAAGAAGAAGTAGCAGAACGACTACAGGCTCTTGAAAAAGAATTCGTATAACAGTAAGCATGATAACCACAGTGAGATGTAATCACTGTGGTTTTTTCGTATAATGTTTATGGGGGGTTTGTGTCCATCATTTTCTGGTACAATATAGAAATAGAAGGGAGAGAATCTGTGAAATTTATTGCATCGCATCCGTATATTGTTGTCCAAAGAAAAATTGAGTGGAATGAACAAAAATATATTGAAACACATCATCAACTACGATTGTTCGAAGACAGAATCCTTTCTTCTGTAAATGAATTTCAACTAGATCATGTGTATGATGTTTCCTACCGAACCAGCTTTTTATACCTTCACACAAATCAGGGAGTATTCTCCTATAATATAAAAGAAGATCCAATTGAATTTATTACTGCTTTTAAAAATTTAAAGTAAGAAATATTTATGAGGTGAACCATGGAAATCGATAATATTGTCAATATCGTCAAAAATCGAACTCCATCCATTTTAGGCCTAGGTGAATTCAAGCGTTTTTCCATTCTTCTTCCTTTGATTAAAAAAGATAATGACGTTCATATCCTGTTTGAGGTTCGTTCAAGTCAACTTAGAAGACAGCCCGGTGAGATCTGTTTTCCAGGTGGAAAAATGGACCCCACTGATAAAGATGAACGGCAAACTGCAGTAAGGGAAACGATGGAGGAACTTGGAATAAAAGAGAGTGCGATTACAGAGGTAAGTCCATTGGATTATTTTGTATCACCATTTGGAACCATTATTTATCCATTTGTCGGAGTGATCACTAATCCTGATGAGATTCGGCCCAATCCTGCAGAAGTTGGCGAGGTCTTTACAGTACCATTGTCATTTTTTCAGTCAACTCCACCACAAATTTTCAAGGTGAAGTTTCATGTAGAACCGGAAGAAAATTTTCCATTCAATGATATCATTGGCGGAGAAAATTACAATTGGCAGGTAAGAGGAATGGATGAATGCTTCTATTATTATAAAGACCGAGTCATCTGGGGCTTAACCGCAGGAATTCTTAAACATTTTATAGAAGTAATTGAAAAAAGCCCTGAATAAGGGCTTTTTTAGTTTATTATGTTTTAAAAATGTCACAAACTTCCAGAGTGAGTATTGCTCCTTTATTGAACAATACTCTTTTTTTAACTAGTTCCCAAGTAATCCCTCTACTTTTTCTTTCACTTTTTGGCTTACATCTTTCATGTCTTTTTTCGCTTCTTCCAGGACTAGCTTCCATTTTGCACTTTCTTCTTTTAATGTCTCTTCCACTTTTTCAGCTTTTTCTTTGATTTCTTCTTTTGTAATGGTTTTTCGATCCTCTTGTCCGGCAAGCTTGGCATTAACGGAGTCAACATCAAAGGTATCAACTTCCATTGATGGAAGCATTTCTTCCATCATTGCCCTAAAAATAGGAACAATATAGTCTGAACTGCTTCCGCGAATATAATGGGTTTTATCTGTTTTGTCATAACCTAACCAAACAGCACCAACAAAATTCGGCGTATACCCAACAAACCATTGATCCTTTGTCCCATTAATGTCTGCATAAGGAAGCTGAGTTGAACCCGTTTTTCCTGCTAACTCAACTCCAGGGATTTTCGTTCCCTTGCCTGATCCTGTTTCTACAACGTTTAATAGCATGGATGTCATATCATCAGCTACTTTTTTAGAAGTAACTTTTGTTGTTTTGTGCTTATGTTCCGCAATTACATTCCCGGTTGGTCCTACTATTTTAGAAATCAAATGTCCTTCTGCTCGTTTTCCATCATTTGCAAAAACGGAATAGGCTTCTGCTAGCTGTAGAGGTGAAGTCCCTTTATGCATACCACCAAGTCCAATTCCAAGGTATTTGTCTTCTTCAGTATAAGGAATACCAAATCTGCGTAAAGCATCAAGCCCTTTGTCTATTCCAATTTGGTCTAACAGCCAAACGGTCGGCGCATTCAGGGAATCCTCTACTGCTTCATACATCTTTACTTCACCTTGGTATGTTTTCGAGAAATTCTCCGGTGTGTAATCGCCATATGTTTTCAGCTCATCCTTTAGTACAGAAGTTACCTCATAGCCTTCTTCGAGAGCAGGAGTATAAACTGCTAATGGCTTTATCGTTGACCCTGGTTGTGCTTGTAAATGAGTAGCACGATTAAAGCCACGGAACACATGGTCACCACGGCCTCCGACTAAACCAAGTACCCCGCCAGTTTCAGGATGCAACATTACAGCACCACTTTGCACAAGCACATCCCTGCCTTTTGGAAAAAGGTAATCCTTTTTATAGACAGCCTCAAGAGATGCTTGAATATGCTGATCCATTTCTGTATAGATGCGGTAGCCACGTGTTAGAATTTCCTCTTGCGTTAAACCATATTTTTTTATCGCTTCATCAAGCACTGCATCTACATAATAAGGATAATTTCTCTCAATGTAACTCCCGCCACCATCCTCGAGCTTGATATCTTCCTTTTTTGCTTGTGCATATTCATCATCTGTAATCATCTGTAATTCATGCATTTTCAATAAAACTGTATTTCTTCTCTTAATCGCTCCGTCGTAATTTCGATAAGGATCTAATGCAGAAGGAGCTTGAAGAACTCCGGCTAACAATGCGGCCTCACTAATCGATACATGTTCAATATCTTTATTAAAATATTTTTTAGAAGCTTGGCTAACTCCCCATGATCCATTTCCAAAGAATACTTGGTTTAAATACATTTGCAAAATTTCATCCTTGGAATAATGCTTTTCAATTTCTAATGCTAAAAAGAGCTCCTCGATTTTCCGTTTATAAGTCTGTTCAGGGGAGAGGAGGGCATTTTTTGTCAATTGCTGCGTAATGGTACTCCCACCACCCGTGATTCTTCCTGCAAACAGATTATTAAAAAAGGCGCGCATAATTCCTTTAATATCAAAGCCGTTATGGCTGTAAAATCGTTCATCTTCAATGGCGATGACTGCATTTTTTACATGGTCTGGCAGCTCTTCCACCTGTACGCCTTCTGTACGGTTTGTCACAATATTGGTCGCAACGGCACCGTCTTTATCATAAATAACAGTTGCTTGCCGCAAACCATCCTTTAATGATTGAACGTTTGCTTGACTGGCCATGAACGCAAAGAAAAGCATTGAAACTAAAATAAAAACTAATAGAATCAATAATATAATTTTTGTTAGATGCTTTTCACGCCAGAATCGTCTAATAGATTCCCAGAATCTTTTTATATACGGCATTATTTTTTCAAATAAACCTCTCATCATTGTTTCTCCATTTCATAAGGATACTTGAACTTATATTTTATAACAGTTATTCGGATATGAGAAATATAATATAATTTATGTATAGTGAAAAGTCTCTTTTATTAGTAGTATGATTAAACAATGTATGCACGGGAGGGAATATAGGTGGAAAAATACAAATTATTTATTAATGGAAAATGGGAGGAGGGCTCTCAGTACGAGGAATTACACTCACCCTATAATCAAGAAATAATTGGGTTGATTCCATTAGCCACTAACGAACAAGTTGAAAAGGCAATTGCAGGTGCACAACAAGCAACTAAGACAATGCGGAATTTAACAGCCTTTGAACGTGCAGAAATTCTTGAAAAAGTCTCTGACTTATTCACAGAAAGAATTGAGGAATGTGCCCTTATCTTAGCAGCTGAAAATGCCAAACCTTTGAAAGCGGCAAGGGCGGAGATCATTAGAACTGCTGAAACGTATAAATTTGCCGCAGAAGAAGCAAAACGAATTCACGGGGAAACCGTACCACTTGATGCGGCTAAAAGTGGGAAAGGAAGATTTGGTTACACGAAAAGAGAACCGCTTGGTGTTATTGCAGCTATCACACCCTTTAATTTTCCTTTTAATTTAGTAGCTCATAAGCTAGGTCCAGCCTTTGCAGCAGGGAATACAGTCGTTTTAAAGCCAGCTTCCCAAACACCTCTGAGTGCATTAATGACAGCGACATTTTTTGAGGAAGCCGGTTTACCGAAAGGCTCACTTAATGTCGTAACAGGCAAAGGGAGTGTCATTGGGGACCTTCTTGTTCAGGACCACCGTGTGAAAATGATCACTTTCACAGGTAGCGTACCGGTTGGAACGCGAATTAAAGAAAAGGCCGGATTGAAACGTGTAACATTAGAATTAGGCTCAAATGCAGCAGTCATTATAGATAGTGTCGATAATCTAGATGCAGTAGCAGCACGATGCGTAGAAGGGGCATTTAATTTTGCAGGGCAGGTTTGTATTTCTGTTCAACGTATTTATGTGAACGAACATTTATATGAAGGGTTTATTGAAAAAATGAAGCACTATACAAGTCAGTTAGTTCTTGGTAATCCAAAATTAGAAGTTACAGATGTTTCAGCCCTTATCCATCCAAGCGAAACAAAACGAATCGAAAATTGGGTAGAAGAAGCTGAGGGAAATGGGTCAAAAGTTGTCTTTGGTGGAAAGCGGGAAGGTACAGTTTTCCAACCGACTATTTTGACAAATACTGCAGAAGATTTAGCTATTTCCTGTAATGAAGTATTTGGACCGGTTGTGTCCGTGAATAGTTATAAATCATGGGATGAGGCGATCAAGCTTGTAAATGACTCAGAATATGGATTACAGGCAGGAGTATACACGACAAACATTCAAAAAGCATTTGATGCTGCTGACCGATTGGAGGTTGGTGGAGTTATTATAAATGATATTCCAACTTTTAGAGTAGATAATATGCCATATGGCGGGGTTAAAAACAGTGGTGTTGGAAAAGAAGGAATTAAATACTCTACAGAAGAAATGACAGAATTGAAATTTGTTTCATTTACATTATAAATGAACGAACAAAGCCTGCAGCAATCGCTGCTGGCTTTTTCATTCTATGAAGCTAGTTTACTTTTCCTTTCAGGCTTAATCGCAAATAGACCACCGAGTAAAAATGTACCACTGATAAAAAATACCGAAAAGATCCCAGCCCAAGAACCAACTAAACCAAAGAAGACTGGGGCAATTAACTGTGACAAGCGATTAGTAGCAAGCCGTAAGCCGAGAACCTCACCAGTTCTTGATTTTGGTGATGCATTGTAGGTGGTTGTCATTGAAAGTGGTTGCCCACATCCTAGTCCAATGCCCATGATGGCACTTAAGGCACCTAATAAAATCAGATTTCCTGTAAAGGGAACTAATAAAAACGAGATTCCAGCCATAAAAACGGAAGCAGTTAAGACGCTGTCCCTTCCAAACCTCACTATTAGTGCAGGTAACACAAATCGAACGATAATAATCGCAAAGCCTTGAATAGCAATAATCCAACCAATCATTGATGTAGAAATATCATACTGCTTTGCAAAGAGCGGGAAATAGGCAATGAAAATATCCCTCGAATATAGAACAAGAGCACTGGCTATTAATGCTTTCCGTAAGATAGGGATTTTTAATAAGCTAACAGATGAATTTAGACTGACTTGTTTAACATCTCCATTTCTTTTAATAACCGGAATAAGTAATGCCATTAAGATTGGAACGATGATGATAAAAATAGAGACAAAGAAAACGGATGAATATGAAATATGCTCTCCCATGTAACCTGCAATTATAGGTCCAATCATAGAGCCGAAAGCTACAACCATTCCAAAATAACTATAATAACGATCTCGGTTATTTTCATTCGAAATGTTTCCTAATAAGTTTTGAAGAGATACAGTTATAAAAATAGTTGTGACACCTACAATTAATTGAGATATATACAATGAAAGGAGGGACGGGAAGTAGTACGGAATCACCATACCGGTTGCAATTCCAACAAGTCCTACTAAAACAGGTAGCCGATCTCCAATCTTATCAGCAATCCTCCCGGCATGAATCGCAAATATTAATGGAAAAAATGCATAAACAGCAGTCAATAACCCGATATCGAATGTTGAAGCGCCAAAATCTGTAGCATACAAAGAGATAATTGCCCTCGTCATATTCATTACGGTTTGAAAAAATAAAACGATTAACAAAATAACATTTACAACCATCAAAATTACCCTCTCACCGTATAAATTTTAAAGTCATGTTGAACTATGGAGATTTTAGGCCAAAATGTTATCGATATATGCTTTTACAAATGTAGAATTTCTTAGAATATCATTTGCACGGCGGGTATCCTTTTTTAATTTTTCTTTTGCCTTTAGTAGTACATTTTGCTCAATGCTTTTAGGGATTACGACTACACCATCAGCATCACCAACTATAATATCACCCGGATTAATCGGTGCACCTCCGCAGGAAATTGTCACATTCAGTTGACCTTCACCAAATTTTCCGGAAGCTGCCACCGTGGTTCCTTTACAAAATACAGGGAAGTTAAGTTCTTTAATACCATTAATATCACGGATTACACCATCGACAACGATTCCACCAAGTCCAAGGGTTTTCGCCATTCCAATAACAAAATCACCTGCAATCGCTCGATAGGTATCCCCCTTAGCATCCACGACTAAAACATCACCAGGCTTCGCTTCTTTCATTCCTTTAAGGACCATATAATTATCGCCAACAGGTATTTTAACCGTAAAAGCCCTACCGACTAAATGATGGTTGTGAATTAGTGGTTTAATGGAGGAATGTAAATTATTGAGCCCGTTCATTGCATCAGAGATACAAGTAGTAGGTAAATGTTGAAATTCAGCTAATATTTTATCCATTTTTAACACCTCATATTTAAAATTGGTCAATCGTTATCAGAACTTACATTATATTTTGATAACCTTTTATTAGAAATATAGTATACTACTACATATAAGTAAAATACTGTATTTTGATAGTTAGCCATAACTAAAACCAATATCTAAATAAAGGGGAATGTGATGAGAAGTCAGGATTGGGAAATCTTAAAGGTTTTATTTGAAAACAAAAATATAACAAAAACCGCTCAAAGCTTATATCTTTCACAGCCAGCACTTACAAACCGAATTCAACAAATTGAGAAGGAATTTGGAACGAAAATTATTAATCGGGGACGAAGAGGTGTCCACTTTACTCCACAGGGTGAATATTTAGCAAAAAGTGCAGAAGAGATGGTTCGAAAACTACAAGAAATTAAAGAAAATATATCGAATATGGACAATAACATAGTCGGTACAATTAAGTTTGGAGTTTCTAGTTATTTTACAAAATATAAACTTCCCAAGCTATTGCGGCTTTTTAAAGATCAGTATCCTAATGTCGAGTTTCAGGTTACAACTGGGTGGAGTAGGGATATGTTTAATGCTTTATATAAAAAGGATGTGCACATAGCATTTGTACGGGGAGATTATCATTGGCAAGGACAGAAACAGCTTTTATTTGAGGAACAACTTTGTATTGCCTCAAAAAACGAAGTGAATATAAAAGAACTTCCTAATTTACCAAGAATCGATTACAAAACTGATAATCTACTTAAATCCCTTGTTGATAATTGGTGGTCAGAAAATTATTCAGAACCGCCAATGATAACCATGGAGGTAGATCAGGTGGATACTTGTAAGGAAATGGTGGCGAATGGATTAGGGTACGCGATTATGCCAGGTTTGATATTAAATGGGATAGAAGGAATCCAAAAAATTAATTTGACAGATCAAGATGGAATGCCACTCCTTCGAAAGACATGGATGTTTTACCATGATGAATCGCTTGAATTAAATGTGATACAAGCATTCGTTACATTTATTAAAAGTTTAAATATAGAAGAGGCCCTTTGAGGTTTGATAGAGAATAATTTTTTGCTCATAGAGTAATTGAATTATTCTCTTATTTTTTTAGATATTCAAAAAAGATATGGTTGGTCATAATTATTAAGTATTTTTGTTATGTCTGATTAGCGATTACTATTTATGTAATGGTAGTTGAGAAATATCAAAGGAGTTGATTATTATTTCACAGTTTTCGATACCTTGTGTAGTTTACCGTGGTGGCACAAGTCGAGGAATCTTTTTTAACGAGAAATATTTACCGAAGGATTTAGAAACACGCAAGCAAATTTTTATGGCAGGTATTGATGCGTATAATCCATCACAGGTTAATGGTCTTGGAAGTGGAACATCACATACAAGTAAGGTATGTGTTATTGCGAAATCAAATGGGGCTGCAGATGTGGATTATACTTTCTATCAAATTGGTATTGGAGAAGAATTAGTTGATGACAAAGGTACATGTGGAAATCTAATGGCGGCAGTAGGAGCATATGCGGTAGATGAAGGATTGGTGGATATTGAAAGCTCCGATGGATACGTTAAGGTAACTGTATGTAATACAAATATTAAAAAAATGCTTACCATTCATGTTCCAGTTGTTGCGGGGAAAGCGAAAGTAAATGGTGATTTCTACGTCCCCGGATTGAAACTCCCTGGAGCCAAATATTCAGTAGAAATTCTGGAGCCTGGTGGGGGAAAAACAGGATTAACATTACCTATCGGTACTAGTTTTTTACTAAAAACAGAAGAAAAATCCTATAATGTTTCATTCGTTGATGTCGTAAACCCATTTGTATTCGTATTAGCTTCTGAATTAGGAATTAAGGGAATAGAAATGAATGATGAGTTATCCCAGAACCATCGTTTAAGAATGGAAATTGAAAGTATCCGACTGCGTGCTGCTGTTGCTGCAGGAATGTACCCCTCTATTGAGGTAGCAAAGGAAACACCCTCTGTTCCGAAAATAGCAATCGTTGCAGAGCCACAGAACTATGTAACAAGTTCCGGAACTATTGTGAAATCTGAGGAAATCGATATTGTAGCGAAGATGCTTTCCATGGGGAAATTTCACCGCACATTTGCAGGAAGTGGTCTCTATTGTATTGCAGCAGCTGCTGTGCTACCAAATACAAATGTAAATCAATATGCAAGGAAGAAAGATTTAAATGAAGAAATGATCCGAGTAGGACACCCGGATGGAATTGCGATGGTTAAAGTAGGTTTAACCGAAGATAAAACAGATGTTGCATATGTTGGATTAGAACGGACAGCAAGAAGAATCATGAAAGGGGATTTATTTGTACCTGAATCTAATTAAATGAAGGGGGGAGAGAAAATGTCCAAGGCCATAGAGATAGCGGAAGTACAATCAACATTCCTTTTAAATGGGAAAACTTATACATTTTATCAATTAAACGCTTTGGAGAAAGCAGGGGTAGGTGTTATTTCGCGTTTGCCCTTTACGATAAAGATTTTACTGGAATCGTTATTGAGAAACTATGACGGTAAGCTTGTAACATGGGAACATATCGAATTACTAGCAAAATGGGCGAAGTGTAGAGGAAAAGGGAATGAAATAATCCCTTTTTTGCCTTCAAGAATCGTCCTACAGGATTTTACAGGTGTACCAGTGGTCGTAGATCTTGCATCACTTAGACAGGTAATGGTAGACATGGGTGGTAATCCCGAACAAATTAATCCTAAGATCCCAGTTGATCTAGTTATCGACCATGCAGAACAAGTAGATAAATTTGGTACACATGATGCTTTAGCTTATAATGTTGAGCGCGGTTTTAAACTTAATCTTGAAAGATATACATTTTTTAAATGGGCTACTAAATCGTTTTCTAATTTCCGAGCAATTCCGCCATCAACTGCAATTATTCACCAGGCAAATCTTGAGTACCTCGCTTCTGTCGTTCAATTCGAAAGAGTAGCAGATGGACAGTACATAGCATACCCGGATACTTGTTTCGGAACGGATTCACATACCCCAATGGTGAATGGAATTGGAGTATTAGGGTGGGGTGTTGGTGGGATTGAAGCAGAAGCTGCAATGCTTGGTCAGCCTTCTTTTATTCCCATTCCTGAAGTGATTGGAGTTCATCTGAAGGGGAGATTACCTTCAGGGACAACAGCTACCGATTTAGCACTTTATCTAACGAGTCTTTTAAGAAAGAAAAAGGTAGTTGGTAAATTTGTTGAATTCTTTGGTGAAGGGGTATCGAGTCTGTCAGTAGCAGATCGTGCAACAGTTTCGAATATGTCACCCGAAAATGGAGCCACCGTCACGATATTTCCAACTGATGAAGAAACATTGCACTATTTAAAACTAACTGGAAGATCAGAAGAACAAGTGGATTTGGTGGAAAAGTATTGTAAGGAAAACGGACTTTTCTATTCACCTGACGGACTGGAGCCAGTTTATTCCGATATAATCGAACTCAATCTTTCCGAGGTAGAGACTTATATATCCGGTCCGAAGCGTCCTCAAGATGTAAACCGACTATCAGAGATAAAACCAGCTTTTCGAAAGGCACTAACTCATGACCGAGGAAATCATGGATATGATCTTGGACTTGATGAGATAAATAAGAAGACATTCATTAAGGATATAAATGGTCAAGAATCTGAAATCAAAACAGGAGATATTGTGTTAGCAGCTATTACAAGTTGTACAAATACATCGAATCCTAGTGTTATGATCGCAGCGGGACTTTTAGCAAAAAATGCCGTAGAAAAAGGACTGCAGGTACCACCATATGTAAAAACGAGTTTATCCCCTGGCTCAAAGGTAGTAGCAGAATATTTAAGAAAGGCTCATTTACTTGAACCATTAGAAAAGCTTGGATTTTATTTGGTTGGTTTCGGATGTACAACTTGTGTTGGAAATTCGGGTCCACTGCCGGATGAAGTTGAAAAAGCAATAAAGGAAAATAATCTAATTGTAGCTGGGGTGTTGTCTGGTAACAGAAACTTTGAAGGGCGCATCCATCCACTTATAAAAGCTAATTATCTCGCTTCTCCCCCTTTAGTCGTAGCTTACGCTCTTGCTGGGACAATAGATATTAATCTAAAAACGGATCCAATAGGGAAGGATGTCTTTGGAAAAAATATATACTTAGATGATATTTGGCCATCAAATAGCGAGATACAGGAACTGATTAAAAAAGAACTCACCCCAAAATTGTTTAGAGAAAATAATGAGTTTATTTTTACTGGAAATGAATCCTGGAATCAACTTAAAACAGACGTGAGCTTACTATACAAATGGGAAGCTGAATCTACCTATCTTCAAAATCCACCTTATTTTGCTGAAATGCCATCGCTCCAAAACGATATGGCTCCTTTAAATGGTTTAAGGGTTCTTGCAAAATTAGGAGATTCAATTACGACGGATCATATATCTCCTGCCGGAGGAACAATCCCAATTAACAGTATTGCCGGAAAATATTTAATAGATAAGGGTGTGGAACCTAGGGAAATTAGCTCATATGGAGCGCGAAGAGGAAACCATGAAGTAATGATTCGTGGTGGCTTTTCCAATATTCGTCTTAAAAATCAAGTCGCACCAGGAACTGAGGGTGGATTCACAACACATTTTCCAACTGGAGAAGTCATGCCTATTTATGATGCTGCAATTAAATACCAACAAGGTAATACGGGTTTACTTGTAATTGCGGGGGGCGATTATGGGATGGGAAGCTCACGGGATTGGGCTGCAAAAGCTACTAAATTATTAGGAGTTAAGGCTGTATTAACAGAGAGTTACGAACGTATTCACCGTAGTAATTTAGCTCTAATGGGTGTCCTCCCACTCCAATTTCAAGAAGGAGAAAATGCAGACACTTTGGGATTAACAGGTAGGGAGATTTATAATATAGATATTCGTGATCATGTACAACCAGGACAATTAATTACGATAAAGGCAATCGATGATTTTGGTGTAACAAAGGAGTTTCAAGTCATTGTCCGTTTTGAAAGTCAAATAGAAATTGAATATTACCGTCACGGTGGTGTTCTTCAAATGGTACTCCATAATGAGATTCAAAATAAAGTAGAAGCATAGTATTACAGCCCTTTTCGTCGGAAGAGGGTTTTTTTCTTATAAAATGACATATAATGTTCTTGATTAATTCAGACTATTCAGCATAAAATGAGTATAAAAGCCCTATATCTAGTAGAAGGGGATGTGCTCATCTTGAGAGTCTCATTGCAAACGAAACTTCTTGTCCTGATTATATCATTGTTATTATTTGTGATTGTATTTTTAACGGTCATTTTTTCGTATTTTGAGTCAAAACAAACTGAGCAAAATATGGGCCAACTTGCTTTACAGGTCGCTACGACAGTTTCGTTTATGCCTGAAATTCAACGAGCATTTGAATTAGATGATCCCGCAGAAGTCATTCAACCGATTGTCGAACAAATACGAGAAGAAGTTGGAGCGGAATTTATCATTGTCGGAAATAAGGATAGCATTCGTTATTCGCACCCACAAGAATGGAAAATAGGAAAAAAGATGGTTGGTGGCGATAATGACCAAGCTTTACTTAATGGCGAGTATTATACATCAAAGGCAATTGGCTCTTTAGGTCCATCATTACGGGGCAAGGCCCCCATTTTCGATAAGGAAGAAAATATCATCGGTATCGTATCGGTGGGCTTCATGCAAGAGGATATTCGCGCCGTCATCTCAAATCGATTAATGAAATACAGCGTAATTGCCTTTATCGTCCTGATGCTTGGAATTGGTGGAGGGGTTCTCCTAGCAAAAAATATTCGTAAAGATATTCTGGGGCTTGAACCACATCAAATTGCTTCCTTATATAGAGAGAGAAATGCGATATTATATTCCATAAAAGAAGGGATAATCGCAGTTGATGAGTATGGTAAAATAACATTAATGAACAATACCGCAAAAAATATTTTAGGAATAAAAGACGACTCTATTAATCAACCAATTGAAGATGTGATTCCCAATACTGAGATGTATCGGGTTTTACAATCAGGGATGTTAGAAAGCGATCGGGAAATGATTCTCAAGGATCGAATTGTTATTGTAAATAGGACACCGATTATTGAAAAAGATAGGATTGTAGGTGTCGTTGCAAGTTTTAGAGATAAGACAGATATAACGAAAATGGTGAATACCCTTTCAGAGGTTCGAAAGTATTCGGAAGATTTGCGGGCACAAACTCATGAATTTACAAATAAACTGTATGCTCTATCTGGTTTACTCCAGTTAGGTGAGTACCAGGAGGCAATAGATTTCATTCAATCAGAATCTTCTAATCAACAAGTTCAAAGTCGAATTTTATTCGAGCAGATACAAGATCATAAGGTTCAAGCGATTTTGCTAGGTAAAATTGGAAAAGCATCAGAGCATAAAATAAATTTTACAATCGATCCAAACTGTTTTTTAAAACCGCTTCCAAAACATGTCGACTTATCGAAGTTGATAACGATTTTAGGAAATATTATTGATAATGCATTTGAAGAAGTCATGAAAAACAACAATAAAAAAGAGGTTGTTTTTTTCACAACTGACATAGGCAATGATATTGTTTTCGAGGTAGCAGATTCAGGCATGGGCATCGATTTTGAAAAGAAATCTGACATTTTTTCGATAGGATTTTCGACTAAAAATGGAAATAATAGGGGCTTTGGTTTAGCGAGTGTTAAGCAAACTGTTACTGAATTAAATGGATCAATTGAAATTAACAATGTGAGTGGCGGAGGAGCCGTTTTTTCAATTTTTATTCCTAAGGAAATGAAAAATGTTAGCTAAGGGGGGAAGAATGTGATTCGAGTTGCGATTGCAGAAGATGATTTCAGGGTTGCATCAGTCCATGAAAGGTTTCTTATGAAAATTGAAGGCGTTCAAGTTGTAGGCAAAACATTAACAGGTGAAGAAACTCTTAAACTATTAGAAAAAGAACATGTGGATTTATTGCTCCTCGACATTTATATGCAGGATCAACTTGGTACCGATTTACTACCCATTATCAGAAGGGATTTCCCACAAGTAGACGTCATTATGATTACGGCAGCAACTGAAAAAGAATTAGTTGAACGCTCATTAAGAAATGGGGTTATTGACTATATCATAAAACCAGTCACGCTTGAAAGATTTATTTCAACGCTAGAAAATTATAAAAAGCGCAGACAATTATTGGATACTGAAACAGAAATGAATCAACATGTAATTGACTCGATCTTAGGAAACTCACAACCAACTGCTAAACAAAGTGAAGGTATGCCAAAGGGGATTGATCCGTTAACCTTACAAAAGGTAATCGATATCATGAAAACGGTCGTAGACGGTATTTCGGCAGAAGAAATGGGAGAAAGAATGGGTGCCTCTAGAACAACGGCTAGAAGATATTTAGAATATATCATTTCGACCGGTAAGGCAACAGCAGAACTAGAATATGGAATTGTAGGTCGTCCAGAGAGAAAGTATCGGATATTATCATAACATAGGCAACGAATTATGAGTGAAAAATTAGTCAGAACGTAGGGTACATCCCCTAGGTTCTTTTTTATTTCATGAACATCGAACAAATGTGAAGTATTTGTGAACAAAATGAACAAAATGTTCACAAAACACATTAAATTCATTAAATTGAAAACGGTTACAGATAAAAGGCTGTCAGATATTATTTCCTTATTAAAGGAATTGTAAAACCTTTAATAGTTAAAAAAATAAGAGGGGGATTTTATGAAAAAAGTTCTTTCACTTCTTTCAATCCTTTTGGTGTTATTTGTGGCGGCTTGTTCAAACAGCTCTACTTCAAATAACTCAGGGGAAAAGGGAAACGAATCCGAAAAATCGGGTGACAACGCAACAGCGGAAAGCTGGACACCGGAAAAAGCCATTGAAATTGTTGCTCCGGCTGGAGCAGGTGGCGGTTGGGATACAACTGCACGTATGGCTGCAAAAGTTTTTGAAGATGAAAAGATTATCGAGCAAGGACTAGGGGTAGTCAATAAGCCAGGAGGTGGAGGCGCAGTTGCTTGGGCATACATCCACGCATTAAAAGATAGTCCATATAATCTTTTTGTAACTTCACCACCAATGTTATTAGTACCATTAAATGGTCAATCTGAATTTGACTTTGAAGATTTTACTCCACTTGCAAACGTCATTGCTGACTATGCTGCAATTGCTGTTCGTGCAGATGCGAAGTGGAACGATCTGAATGAATTATTTGAAGATATGAAGAAAGACCCTTCAAGCATTTCAGTAGTTGGTGCATCTTCACCAGGAAGTATGGACCATATTCAATTTATTAAGGTAGCGAAGGCTGCTGGAGTAGACATTACAAAAATTAAATATGTATCTGACCAGGATGGCGGAGCGTTAACACAGCTTCTAAATGGAAGTGTACAAGTTTTCTCGACAGGGGTAGCTGAAACCGTTGAACAGGTTAGAGCGGGGAAAATTAAGGTACTAGGTGTTACTTCTGAGGAACGTTTAGAAGGTGAAGTGTTAGAGGACTTCCCAACTGTTTTAGAACAAGGAATTGACGCTACTTTTGTCAACTGGAGAGGCTTCTTCGGACCGCCAGAAATGGATCCAGCTGCAGTGAAATACTATGAAGAGAAATTTAAAGAATTGAGTGATTCACAAGCATGGGCAGACATTCGTAAGCAATATGGATGGGCTCCGATGTATATGAATCATGAAGAATACAAAAAATTCCTTACTGAAGAAAGAGATTCTATGAAAGCTCTTCTCGATGAACTTGGTTTAGGAAAATAAGATTTGTCAAGGTAGGAGCCAATGAAAACAAGTCATTGGCTCCTTTAAAAAAAGGTGGTGCACATTATGTTAAATACTGTAAACAAAAAAATATCACTCATTCTTGGCTTGGTATCAATAGGTTATTTGGTATTAGCTTTCCGGTTACCGGCATATCCATATGTTCCAGTTGATTCAGATGCAGTACCGATTACTCTGGGTTTTATCTTATTATTCTTATCGATTTTATTATATTTTCAAAAAGATAATCATGCTAAAGATAAGGCGAAAATTCCAACTGGTGAAAAGCGAGTAATCCTAACAGTTCTTGGGTTTGTGCTCCTATTTATCATTCTTCTTGAATTTTTAGGGTTTATTTTAACAACGACAATCTTTATTTTTGGAAACTCATGGTTTTTGGGATATAAAAAGTGGAAAAGTAATTTAATTGTTTCTTTAGCACTCCCTCTAGCAATCTACTTTTTATTTAGCAAGTTCCTACAAATCGCACTACCACAGGGTATATTGCCTTTTTAGAAAGGGGGAAACACAATGGATATTTTTGATGGAATAATTACTGGTTTTAAAGTTGCGTTAAGTTTACAAGGACTGACGTTCGTATTCTTAGGGGCCGTCATTGGAACCTTGATTGGAATGATCCCAGGATTAGGTCCAATCACAGCAATTGCTGTAATGATACCGATCACATATGGGATGGATCCTGCTATGGCGTTATTATTAATGGCAGGGGTTTATTACGGGGCAGCTTATGGAGGTGCGGCATCATCTATTCTCCTGAATGCTCCCGGTGAATCCATGTCGGTACCGACGACCTTTGACGGATATCCGCTAGCGAAACAGGGGAAGGCAGGTAAGGCATTAGCTATTGCAGCGATCGCATCGTTTGTTGGAGGAACAATAAGTGTTGTTTTATTAACGCTCTTTGCTCCTGTACTTGCGAGTTTAGCAATCTCCTTTGGTCCTGCAGAATATTTTGCATTAATGCTCATGGGATTGATGACAGTATCAAGCTTTGCAGAAGGCTCAACAGTAAAAGCGTTAATTTCCGCAACACTTGGATTTATTGTGGCAACAATTGGTATCGATGGTCAAACAGGGACAACACGATTTACCTTTGGCAATGTTAATTTGCTAGAAGGAATTGACTTTCTAGTTATTGCTTTGGGATTGTTTGCCTTAGCTGAAGTGAGTTCGCTTATTTTTGAACGTAAACAAAGTGGGAATTTTTCAAAAAATCTAGGAAGTCTTCGTTTGTCAAAGCAAGAATATAAAGAATTGGCTGTTCCGATGGGAAGACAGTCACTAATGGGCTTTTTAATCGGAGTTCTGCCTGGTGCGGGAGGAACAATTGCATCCTTCTTGGGATATATTTCAGAGAAGAAGCTCTCTAAGAAACCTCATGAATTTGGTAAGGGATCAATTGTTGGGTTAGCTGCACCTGAAGCTGCGAATAATGGTGCCTCAAGCGGTGCCTTTGTACCTCTACTTAGTTTAGGGATACCTGGATCAGGAACAACAGCTGTAATGCTGGGGGCGTTGATTGTACTAGGTGTACAACCTGGCCCACTTTTAATGAATGATCACCCAGATGTGTTTTGGGGGGTTATTGCGAGTATGTATATCGGGAATGTGATTCTCTTAATTCTGAATCTACCATTAATCCCATATATCTCTAAAATCTTGAAAATTCCACGTCCAATGCTCATTTCATTGGTTGTGATCTTTTGTATAATCGGTGTTTACGGAATCAGCTTTAGAACATTTGATTTATTCTTATTGGTGATATTCGGAATCCTAGGTTATTTTATGGCGTATTTTAAGTTTCCGGCAGCACCAATGTTACTGGCATTTATTCTTGGTGGCATGATGGAACAATCACTAAGACAGGCTTTAACGATTTCGGATGGAAGCTTACTCATTTTTATTGAGAAACCAATTTCATGTGGGCTTTTACTTATTGCTGCACTTTCATTTATTGTTCCATTTTTCCGTAGTAGAAAAAAGAAAAACAAAATAGATCCAACAATTGACGCATAAACAAATGAAAGGTAGGAATATTTCTATGCAGGACATAAAAACAAATCCAAATCTAAAGACAGACGAGATTATTGAGAAAATAGCAGATTACGTGTTGAATCAGCCAATCGAAAGTGAACTGGCAATTGAAACTGCGAAATATGTACTGATAGATACTCTCGGATGTGGCTTCTTAGCCCTAAGATATCCTGAGTGTACAAAGCATCTCGGTCCAATCGTACCAGGTACAGTTGTTCCAAACGGTAGTAGGGTGCCGGGCACACAATTCGAATTAGATCCGGTTCATGCAGCTTTTAATATCGGCTGTGCAATTCGCTGGTTAGATTACAATGACACATGGTTAGCTGCTGAGTGGGGACATCCTTCAGATAACTTAGGCGGCATTTTAGCGGTAGCAGACTATATTAGCCGAAAACAAATTGCTGAGGGAAAAGAGCCACTTAAGATGAACACAGTTCTCGAAGCAATTGTGAAGGCACATGAAATTCAAGGTGTGCTAGCGTTATCAAATAGTTTAAATCGTAAAGGCTTAGACCATGTTCTGTTTGTGAAAATTGCATCAACTGCTGTTGTAACAGCAATGCTTGGGGGAACAAAGGAAGAAGTCATGAATGCCTTATCAAATGCATGGATTGACAACTCAAGCTTACGAACATACCGTCATTTCCCTAATACTGGTTCACGTAAGTCATGGGCTGCGGGTGATGCAACAAGTCGTGCAGTTCGTCTTGCACTAATGGCTGTGAATGGTGAAATGGGATACAAAACCGCGCTATCCGCGCCAAACTGGGGATTCCAGGATGTATTATTTGGCGGAGAGGAAATTACATTAGAAAGACCATTACAATCATATGTAATTGAGAATATTTTATTTAAAATCTCTTATCCTGCTGAATTCCATGGTCAAACTGCTGCTGAATGTGCAGTTGAACTACACCCACAAATTATGAATCGTTTAGACGAAATTGATAAAATCGTCATTACGACTCATGAATCAGCTATTCGTATAATTGATAAAACTGGTCCGTTGCATAATCCAGCAGACCGTGATCATTGCCTTCAATATATTACGGCGATTGGTTTATTATTTGGAACAATTAATGCTGATCATTATGAAGATGAAACAGCAAAAGATCCAAGGGTAGATTCTCTACGGGATAAAATGGTAGTCGTTGAAAATAAACAATACACTGAAGATTATTTAGATCCCAATAAGAGATCAATAGCGAATGCGATTCAAATTTTCTTTAAGGATGGAACAACTACAACAAATGTGGAAAGAGAGTATCCGCTTGGGCATCGTTTCAGACGTGATGAAGGAATTCCGTTATTAAAACGAAAGTTTGCAGATAATCTAGAAACACGTTTTCCACAAAAGCAAGTAAAAGAAATCTATGAATTATGTTCAGATCTAGAAAAACTATCTAAGACAAATGTGAATGAGTTTATGTCGAAATTAGTAATCTAAGAGACGAAAGTTCAATACGAGGTGAATGACATGGCTTGGATTGTTGACAAAGAACGAAGTCAAGAAGAACTAGCTTCGGCTTTTCGCGAAAAAATGGAAGCACCTGCGATTATGCAAATTCCGGGTGCTCATGATGGAATAAGTGCTCTTCTTGCAAAAAATGCAGGATTTGAAGCTTTGTATCTCTCTGGGGCAGCATACACTGCTAGCAGAGGACTTCCTGACTTGGGGATTGTGACCTCTGAGGAGCTTGCCGCACGGGCAAAGGATTTAATTCGTGCATCAAATCTACCGCTATTAGTTGATATCGATACAGGGTTTGGCGGGGTTCTTAATGCAGCTAGGACAGCCCGTGAAATGATTGAAGCAAAGGTAGCTGCGGTTCAGATTGAAGATCAAGACCTACCGAAAAAATGTGGTCATCTAAATGGAAAAAAGCTTGTGAGTCCAGAAGATATGGCCCAAAAAATAAGAATTATTAAAGAAGTGGCTCCATCCTTAATTGTCATTGCGAGAACAGATGCAGTTGCTGTAGAGGGAATTGATCGGGCAATTGAAAGAGCAAATCTTTATATAGAAGCCGGAGCGGATGCGATTTTTCCAGAAGCTTTAACTTCAGAAGAAGAGTTTCAACAAGTGAAAAATAGGGTGAAAGCACCATTACTGGCTAATATGACGGAATTCGGGAAAACACCTTATTATACCGCAAATGAGTTTGAAATGTTTGGGTATAGCATGGTGATATATCCTGTTACCTCACTACGAGTAGCGGCAAAGGCTGTCGAGGATGTATACACTGAAATTAAAAACACAGGCACACAGAAGGAATTTCTAGACAGAATGCAAACAAGAAAAGACTTATATGAAACAATCAGTTATTATGATTTCGAAAAACTAGATACAGAGATTGCGAGAACAGTATTATCCGAGAAATAATGAATAAGGAAAGTGAAGGTCTAAAAATACAGTTTAAAAGTTAAACATATCTAATAAGTATATACGCATTACGAATGACCACTTAGTGGGATAATATACGGGAAATGAAAAGGGAGGAAGTATTTTTATAACTACCGTAAGATATGATAAGAAGCCTCTCGACAGAGAGGCTTCTTACTTGAAATTTTTACATAATCAATATGAACTTAAATTAAAATTATGTATTATACTGCAAAGGATTCCTCAATTGCAATTGTTTGCCTGTACTCTTCTGCCAACATAGTTGTAACAAATTCAGCTGTTGGATCGATTTCTTCAACTAACTTTCGAAGAGTTTCTACGTCCACCCTAAAAAACTCTTTTCTATAATTAACTTTATTTACTCTATCATCATTTAGTTCTTTGTGTAACATCTGTTCTAAACTTACTGCATCATCACTAAATATCATCGCATGTACGTCAAATCTAAAAGGGACTGATGCGTCACCAAGTTCATCAATTCTGTCTTGTGGAACCATCCTCCTTGTCATTCCAACCTTAAACATTTTATCACCAAAGGATCCTAAATTAGAGATAATATAAACATAACCGGCTTTTCCTAGAGTAAGACTGGCAATTTCCTCTTTTTTATCTTCAATATTCATCATTTGCGCCTCTAATTCTTTAAGGCGTTCTTTTAATTGCTCAATTTTTTCAGAGTCAGTTTCTTTTGATAATAATTCTTTATTTCTTTCCATTTCTATTTTGAATTTACGTTCTTCATTTTCAAGCTTCTTTTTCTCTTCTTCTAACAATTTTCTTTCCCTTGCTTCTTGTTTCATTTGTTCCTTTATCATTCTTTGTTCTTCTTTTTCCTGTTCTCTGTATACATGATACTTATACTCAATATTTATCAATTCAATATATAAAGGCTCAATCTCAGTTAAAAACTTTGTAATTGTAGGTAATATACTGCGATTACCATCGCCGCAAATTGCTAGGTATTTTGTAATAATATTTTTAACAGATTGAATTGATTCATCTAATTTATTGTATTTTAATTGATATAATAATATCTGGATTTCAGCTTGCAGACCAATTATCATCAGGTTATAAATTGTTTTATTAGCCTTGGTTGTATACCTATCTTCGTAACCACTTAATACATTTTTAATTTCTTTATTAGTAGCGTTTGATAATTTCCTTAACTCTTTTGAGTTATCGGAATGCAAATGTAATCTAAGAACGGTGCCAAGTAGAGTATCCTCCGCTAATTCATTCTGTAATTGTTCAATTTGATTTTCGACATCTTCAAAATTAATAGTATGGGGGAATCGTGTATCGAAGTTTTTTAAGCCTACTATTTGCGATTTGAATTTACGAGCTTGATTTTTATATCGGTTCACTTCTTTGATTAAACTTTCATACTCAGTTGATAGTGACTCTAAATCGTCGTTATATTTTATAGTTTTATCCACAACTTCCTTTAAATTATTTTCTGCCTCTTTTTCTATTTTCATTGCCTCTTCTTTAGCCTTTTTAAAAATCATTTCCTTTTCTTTAGAGGTGGCTTCTTCAAATTCCCTACGAAGTAATTTTTCAAATTCCTGTTTATCCTCTAATTCTTTTGTCTTTTTTTCAATTTCTATGTTTAAATTTTCTAGATTTATCTTTTTCTCATCTAGCTGAATATTTAATAAAGAATGTTCTTTTAACTGTTTATAGAACTCTTTCCTTTTAACCAATTGAAAGATTAACAATAATATTGCTACAACTGCAGGTATTACTAAAAAGCTAAATAACGAAAGGGTTAGAATCATTGGAGTAGAGTACCACCATTTATCCTTGTAAGATAACATGTTATTGCCTCCTTTTAATTTATAAGCTTAGGATACGAATGTTTATCCTTTACCATTATTCGACAGAAATTACAGGAAATCCTTTTTGGAA
>NZ_JBALOV010000026.1:208231-248300 GCF_036965045.1 Bacillus sp. JJ1533
ATTATAAATATTATATAATTTTAAAAACAGTCCCTTAATTATTTATTGTTCTACTTCTAATCTTCACTTAATGTATTAAGAATAGAAAAGTTTAAGAGTATAGTATAATATCAATTTTTTGATTAAATAGTTAGTTTTAATAACGGTAATCTACATCAATATTAAACGCAATAATGAAAAAACAGCCCTATTAAAAAAGAGCTGCCTTTATACAACTTATATTAAAAACATTGCCACAATCGTCGTCACGACCAACCCAATTGTGACAGGAAGTAAGTTCTTCCTGGCAAGCTCAAATGGGTCAACTCCGCAGATAGCAGCTGCTGGAATGAGCGCCCAAGGAACGAGGGTTCCGCCTCCAACCCAAATGGCAGCAATTTGCCCAAGTGCGGTTAATGTCGCTGCACCAGCCCCGAGAGCAGAAGAGAACAAAGCAGCAAGTGATCCAGCTAACGATATTCCTGAAAAACCTGATCCATCTAAGCCGGTAATGGCCCCTACAGTTGTTAAGGTAATGGCTCCGATTGGTGCATTTAATGGTACAACTGAAGCAAGGCTGACTCCAAGGTCGTTCACAATTCCCTGTGAATGTTGAGGTAAGAAATCACCAATGATTTTCCCAAAACCTGAATCACCAAGATAGAAAAAGGCGGCGATTGGGATGACCGGGCCAAATACTTTAAAGCCAAATTGAAAACCTTCAATTAAATAAGTTGTGGTTTTTTCTAACCCAGCATTTTTATGGGCTGCAAGGGAAATGAGAAGAAGGATAAAAATGGATGTGCCTCCGATAAGTGCTGTTGCATCTCCACCAGAAAGATTTAATGAAGACATAGCTGCTACATCTAGGGCAAATAGAATTGGGATTAAGATTGCGAAGAAGCGTTTTGCAGATGGAGATAATAATTTTCTTAGTTGTTGTTCTTCTTGGTTTGAGAGGTCTTTTGTTAATGGGTTGATATAATTTGACTTTCCATCAACTGAAAGGGTGCCCTTTCGCATATCCCTACGAAGGAAAATGTAGGCTGCGACTGTAGTCACAATACCCATTACAAACACTAATGGAATACTCGCTTTTACAACCTCCAATACTTCGAGACCCGCAGCATCTGCAGTAAGCTTAGGAGCTGCCTGAATGATGAAATCACTCGACAATGCAATACCGTGACCGAATAAGTTCATTGCCATCGCGACACCTAGAGCTGGGAGGCCAACCCTCATTGCTACAGGTAGAAGAACGGCACCGATTAAAGCTACAGCAGGAGATGGCCAGAAAAACCATGAAATCACCATCATGACAATTCCAATTGTCCAATAGGCAAGCGCTGGGGAACGTATCAGTTTTGCAAAAGGAGCAATCATGATATCATTGATTCCCGTGACAGTTAACGCCTTACTCATGGAAACAATAATCGATATTACGAGAATGGTTGAAAGTAATTCAGTGATTGCATAAATAAAGCTATTAAAAACACCGCTGATGGAAGCACTTATTGATCCAGTTGCGGTAATCGCTAATAAAAAGATACCGATGATACATATAAGCGAGGTGTCTCTCCTCATCACCATAAAGCCGATGATTAAGAGGATAAAAGAAACATATATCCAATGCAGGGCGGTTAATTCCACTAACATTGTAAAACCCCCATTCAATTATTCCGAATTCAAGCAAGAGTAACTACACATCTACCCATGTTTGTAATACAGAATATGTTGAGGGGGATAAGGTGTGAGAAGTGCACAAAATTTTTAATGACCCTGTAAAGAGTGAAAAGTTTTTGTATAAACAGGTCCGGAAAAGACGGTTTTGTTTATGCCTGCTTTTGTTTTTTCAATCACTTGTTCCATTTCTTTGAATGCCAGGGAGCGGGTCCACTCTAAATAAAAAGATTCTTTTAACCAAAAGCTTGCAATAACGAAGGTATCACTTTTTTTAGGCCGAAGTATGCGAAAGGCGATAAATCCAGTTTTGTTTTGAAAAAGTGAAGACTTTTGTGTGATGTTGTATTCAAAGAGTGGGATGCCTTCATCGGTTACAGGTACATATGTTAATGCCGCAAAACTTGCATCGACTATGTTCCCGGACTCAGATAGTACTTCATATTTTCGTGGTGCAGCAAAAACAGATTTTTTGGTCGTTTCATGGAGCAGGATGGCTGTTTCGTTATTATAGAACAAGGCCATGTTTTGTTTTTTATGTTTTTCATGAAGCTTTTCTAAAAAGTCAACTGTCCCAAACGCTATGTAAAAATTCATGTAACCCCTCCTTTATTTGGACGTAATACATAGTAGGAAACTTTTACAGTTATACTAAAAGATAACATAACAAATTTTTGAAAACATCTTAAATCATTCTATCTAGCTTCAGCGCCTAGCCAGTTTTCACCTTGAGTTTGCTTCTTTGGGTATCTTGCGAAAAGCTCGCTTTGAGCAGCTCGAGGTCATAAGCCAATCCGTCAAGAAGGATAAACTGCATCCTTCTCGCCGGCTTTTCTTATGCTTGTCGGACTTGCACATGAAGTGCTGACATCGACGTTTGCCACAGGACGTGGCAGTAGTTAGTCGATGTTCATCTTTTCGAGGCGCTTGCGCTTTTAAACTTTTCCAAGGAGGTCTTTTTATGAAAAAGAAATTATTACTCTCATTTTTTGTTATAATCGGTTCATTTGTCCTTGGATTGTGTGGGTATTTGCTTATCATATATGCAGGTGACTATGTTATTGATGACAAAAAACTGGTCATGAATTCTGCAACAAAACTGGTTGATGAAGAAGGCAGATTTATTACGAAATTATATTATGAAAATCGGGACATTGTGCCAATAAAGGATATTCCGGAATATGTTCAACAAGCGTTTATCGCGGTTGAGGATACGCGTTTTTATAAACATCATGGCATCGACGTTCAGGCAATTGGAAGGGCCATTTATAAAGACATTGTCGCTGGAGGAAAGGTAGAAGGTGGCAGTACAATTACACAACAGCTTGCTAAGAATGTGTTTCTGACAAACGAAAAAACATTTCTTCGAAAAACAAAGGAATTAATCATAGCAATTAATTTAGAAGAGGAATATAGCAAACAGGAACTACTTGAAATGTATTTAAATCAAATTTATTTTGGACATGGGGCATATGGCATTCAGTCTGCATCAAAGTTTTATTTTAATAAAAATGTAAGTGATTTGACGGTTGAAGAAGGGGCTCTTCTTGCAGCAATCCCAAAAGCACCATCCACCTATTCTCCGATTCTAAATCCTGAAAAAAGTAAACAAAGACGAGATTTGGTTATTAACTTAATGGAGAAAAGAGGATTTTTACAGCCTGAGGAGGCTGTAAGGGTTCAAGGAAAGACGCTTTCTATAGATATACATGAAGTAGAAAGAGACCCTGCTTTATTAACGTATATCGACATGGTATTTGAAGAGGCAAAGTCACGTTATAAATTATCAAATGAAGAATTACTTAGAGGTGGGTATACCATCACAGTTCCACTCAATTTAGAAATTCAAAAAACAGCATACGAGCTTTTTAAAGACCAAAAGAATTTCCCAGGTGTAGATGATAATGTGGAAGGGGCGTTTGTGCTAATTAATAACGATACAGGCGGTGTCCTGGCAAGTATCGGGGGAAGGCATTATGTCAGTAGAGGTATTAATCGAGTTTTAGTCAAACGTCAGCCAGGATCGACCATTAAGCCCCTTGCAGTATATGGACCAGCATTAGAAGAAGATGAGTTTGAACCATATTCAATGATCGTTGATAAGAAACTTTCCTATGGGGAATATGAACCAAGCAATATATCAGGCATTTATAAAGGAAAAATATCGATGTATGATGCGTTAATTGAATCTGCAAATGCACCTGCTGTATGGATGCTTGATCGACTAGGAATTGATACAGCTAAAGAATATTTAACTAAAACAGGAATCACTATTCCAGATCAAGGTCTATCGATTGCGTTAGGTGGTCTTAAAGAGGGAATCTCACCACTTGCAATGGCAAAAGCATATCGAGCCTTTGCTCGGGAAGGAAAGGTCATCGAACCGCATGTTATTAATAAAATCGAAAACCGAGACGGCAAAGTAATTGGTGAGGCATCCACTCATGAGAGCGAGGCGTTTTCAAAACAAACTGCGTGGTACATGACTAGAATGCTTGAAGGTGTTGTTGATAATGGTACGGCAAGGGTAGGAAGTTATTCAGGTGCTCTTGCAGGTAAAACTGGGACAACCAATTTACCAGGTGTAGAAAACGGAATTAAGGATGCCTGGTTTGTCGGCTTTACTCCTTCCGTAGTGGGGGCTTTATGGATGGGCTATGACTCGACAGATGCAACCCATTATTTAAAAGGGGGTAGCTCATCTCCGACGAAACTATTCAAGAAAATTCTCGATCATTCAGAGTTGAAAAAGGCCACAGTTTTTTCTGCACCAAAGGATGTGGAAGAGCTTGAGCCACCAATTCGTCTTTCTGAAATCGATGATGTGAAAGCTAATTTAACATTTAAGCCACTTGGGCTTTTTACGGTAATTTTAAATTGGACACCCTCAGATGATGAACGGATTGAGTATCGAATCTATGAGGAGAATTCAAAGTCTGTTAAATATGTGAGTTCTGTAAGAGGAATAGGCAGCTATGAAATAGAAAATGTAAACATTTTTTCGATGCCTTCCTACTTTATCGTTCCTTATAATTCGCAAACGAAGGAAGAAGGTATACACTCACAAACTGTTAAGCCTACCTTTTTTTCAAATAAATAGAACAGCTGGGGTGGTGTACAAATGTCACCACCCTTAATGTTCGTCAAATTTTTGACATTTGACTCGGTTTTGTATACAAGGATAGTAGAAACAATTATAGTGATAGAGTGAGGATAAATGAAACAGATATTTAATAAAAGAAATGTACTTATGCTATTATTGTAACTATTGTGTGAAGAATGAAAGGTAGGTAAATACATATGCAAAAGGGTTTTAATGATACATTATTGAGGGCGGCAAGAGGTGAAAAGACCGAACATGTACCTGTTTGGTATATGCGCCAAGCGGGGCGCTCCCAACCTGAATACCGAAAGATAAAAGAAAAATACGGTTTATTTGAAATTACACATCAACCGGAATTATGTGCATATGTCACTAGACTTCCAGTTGAACAATATGACGTAGATGCTGCTATTCTTTATAAGGATATTATGTCTCCACTTCCAGCACTTGGAGTGGACGTTGAAATCAAAGCAGGTGTTGGTCCCGTTATCAGCAACCCCATTCGTTCGGTAAAGGACGTTGGGAAGCTTGGAGAAATTCATCCAGAAGAGGATGTTCCATATGTACTTGATACAATCAAGCTATTGACAACAGAACAGCTTTCGGTACCATTGATTGGATTTGCAGGAGCACCTTTTACTCTAGCAAGCTATATGATTGAAGGCGGTCCTTCAAAAAATTATAATAAAACGAAGGCTTTCATGTACGCAGAGCCAGACGCTTGGTTTGCACTTATGGATAAACTAGCTGATATGACGATTACCTATGTGAAGTCACAGATAGCTGCGGGTGTAAAAGCTGTACAAATTTTTGACTCCTGGGTAGGGGCATTAAATGTTGCAGACTACCGTCATTTCATAAAACCAGTTATGCACCGTATTTTCTCAGCACTGCGTGAGGAAAATGTACCACTAATTATGTTTGGAGTAGGAGCCAGCCATTTAGCATTAGAATGGAACGATCTGCCTTTAGATGTTGTCGGGCTTGATTGGCGCCTCCCGATTATGAATGCAAGAGAACTTGGAGTCACAAAACCAGTTCAAGGAAACCTTGACCCAGCCCTGCTATTAGCTCCATGGGAAGTCATTGAAGAAAAAGCAAGAGAAATCTTAGACCAGGGAATGCAACAACCGGGCTATATCTTCAACCTCGGTCATGGAGTTTTCCCTGAAGTAAAGCCAGAGACTCTAAAGCGTCTAACTACATTCATCCACGAATATTCAAAGAAAAATTAATCTAGCTTCTGAGGTGTTCTAAATGACAAAAAAGAAAATGGGTTTACTCGTAATGGCATACGGTACTCCATATAAAGAAGAGGATATTGAACGGTATTATACACATATTCGTCATGGCCGCAAGCCATCACCAGAAATGCTTGAAGACCTTCGTAATCGGTATGAAGCGATTGGTGGAATCTCACCGCTTGCTAAAATTACAACTGAACAAGGTGAAAAACTCGAAGAACATCTAAATCAAATTCAAGATGACATTGAGTTTAAAATGTACCAAGGGTTAAAGCATATCGAGCCTTTCATCGAGGATGCAGTTGCACAAATGCATGAAGATGGGATTGAGGAAGCGGTAAGTCTTGTACTTGCCCCTCATTTTTCAACATTTAGTGTAAAATCATACAATGGTCGTGCAAAAGAGGAAGCAGAAAAACTTGGTGGACCCAAAATTACTTCGGTGGAAAGCTGGTATAAGGAGCCTAAATTCATCGAGTACTGGGCTAATCAAGTGAAGCAAACTTTTGCCTCAATGACTGATGAAGAACGGGAAAATGCAGTCTTAATCGTTTCAGCTCATAGCCTTCCTGAAAAAATCATTGCAGCAGGTGACCCATATCCTAGCCAATTACAAGAAACAGCTGATTTAATTGCAGAAGCTGCAGGTGTAAAAAATGTTGAAATTGGTTGGCAAAGTGCTGGAAATACTCCTGAGCCATGGTTAGGACCAGATGTTCAAGATTTAACTAGAGACCTCTATAACGAAAAAGGCTACAGGGCATTTGTTTATATACCTGTTGGATTCGTTGCAGATCACTTAGAGGTTCTTTATGATAACGACTACGAATGTAAGGTTGTATCAGAAGAGCTTGGTGTAAGTTATTACCGCCCGGAAATGCCAAATGCGAAACCTGAATTTATCGATTGTTTGGCGACTGTTATTTTAAAAGAACTACAAAATTAAACGATACATTAATTAAAAGTTCAAAAGAAGGGTGGAAATGACCGAACACCTTACTTTTGAGCATCCTATTGAAAGAAGGCGAAGTTAAGTGAGTAATCAAAAGGTAGTCGTAATAGGTGGTGGGATTACTGGTTTAACAGTAGCTTATTATCTCCAGAAAGAGGCAAGGGAGAAGGGCTTAAATATTACATGTACGCTTATAGAAGCGAGCCATCGATTAGGTGGAAAAGTACAGACCGTTGAACGAGATGGGTTTGTAATAGAAAGAGGTCCAGATTCCTTTTTAGCAAGGAAAAAAAGTGCCTCACGACTGGTCAATGAGGTTGGACTAGGGGATAAATTGGTGAATAATACTGCTGGTAAATCCTATGTTCTTGTGGGTGGAAAACTTCATCCAATGCCTGGTGGATCAATCATGGGGATCCCTACTCAAATCGGACCGTTCATTA
Organism: Bacillus sp. JJ1533; assembly: GCF_036965045.1. Classification (NCBI taxonomy): domain Bacteria; kingdom Bacillati; phylum Bacillota; class Bacilli; order Caryophanales; family Bacillaceae; genus Bacillus; species Bacillus sp. JJ1533. Next base: position 215,633 of record NZ_JBALOV010000026.1, read on the forward strand.
CAACAGGTCTGTTTACCCCAATAGGCAAACTGAGAGCGGCAATGGATTTTGTACTGCCACGAACAACAGGTGAAGGTGATCAATCACTCGGCCAATTTTTTAGAAGAAGACTTGGAGATGAAGTCGTTGAAAACCTTATCGAGCCATTGCTTTCAGGGATTTATGCAGGGGATATCGATCAATTAAGCTTAATGTCGACTTTCCCACAATTCTACCAAGTTGAGCAAAAATACCGGAGTCTAATTGTTGGGATGAAACAAACAACACCACCAAAACCTAAGCCAAATGGGGAAACAAAATCAGCACCTAAAGGCCAATTCTTAACGGTTACTACTGGACTACAGTCATTTATTGATGCGATTGAAGCAAAGCTTGAACCCGGTACCGTGTTTAAAGGAATCAAAGTCGAAGGCATTGAAAAGCATAGCCATCACTATCTCATCAAGCTAAACAATGGAGAAGAAATGACAGCTGATAGTGTAGTCGTTGCGACACCACATCATGTAACACAATCCATCTTTAACCAATATTCCTTTTTCGATTCCTTTAAGGAGATGCCATCCACTTCAGTTGCAACTGTGGCAATGGCTTTCCCTGAAGAAGCGATCAAAAAGGATATTGATGGAACTGGCTTTGTTGTATCGCGAAATAATGATTATATTATTACCGCAGTTACTTGGACTCATAAAAAGTGGCCACATACAACACCTGAAGGCAAAGTTTTACTCCGTTGCTATGTTGGAAAGGCAGGAGACGAGGCGATTGTTGATCAATCCGACGAGGAAATTATCAAAGTGGTACTTGATGATTTGAATAAAACCATGAACATCACGGATCAGCCTGAATTTTCAATCGTAACCAGATGGAAAGATGCAATGCCGCAATACACGGTTGGTCATAAGGATCGGGTAGAGCATGTGAAGAATAATGTTGAAGAACATTTACCAGGTGTCTTTTTAGCCGGAAGTTCATATGAAGGTCTCGGGCTACCGGATTGTATTGACCAAGGAGAAAAAGCCGTAACTAATGTTCTTGAATATTTAAAAATAACTACTCCTGTTCTAGTATAGATAAAAAAGGAAGGCCATGGCCTTCCTTTTTTATTTGATTTCATTACAATGATCACATTTGTTGCCGTAGCACTCATGCTGCTCCTCAATATCATGGCCACATTCAGCACATTTTTTAGCAGGTAGATTTTTGAAAAATTCTGTACTTTTTACTAACATTTTAACCCCTCCGTTTCCTTTATTGTTTATAGTGTACTATAACAGTTAAAATTATGTCAATAACTGTTTTGTAACAAAGTATAAAAAAAGTGAAAAATTTTTTTGTATCGATTATAGTGGTAGTGGATAGGGTAAACCAGTGAAGAATTGCTAGGAATAAAGAAGAACATATTATAAGAAAGGTGATCCTATGAAGGTAACAGTAGTGGGTTTCTGGGGCGGCTTTCCGGCTGCAAATGAAGCCACAACAGGGTATTTATTTGAACATGAAGGATTTCGGCTCCTTGTCGATTGCGGAAGTGGTGTACTAGCACAGCTTCAAAACTATATAACAATTGATGAACTTGATGCTATAATTTTATCTCATTATCATCATGACCATGTCGCAGATATTGGACCAATGCAATATGCAAGACTCGTAACAAGTGCAATCCACAATCAACAAAAGGAACTGCCTATATATGGACATACTGCTGATCAGGAAGGTTTTTCGAGATTAGAGCACAAAGGACATACAAAGGCGATTGAGTACAATCCGAATGAAACGATCGAAATTGGTCCGTTTTCTATATCATTCATGAAAACAAAGCATCCAGTAGCGTGCTATGCCATGAGAATCACAGCTGGTGGACAAACTGTTGTATTTTCAGCTGATTCAAGCTACATAGAAGAGTTTATTCCGTTTACAAAAGAGGCAGACCTGTTTATTTGTGAATGCAACTTATATGCAGACCAAGATGGTTCAAATATGGGGCATATGAATAGTACAGAGGTTGGAAAAATTGCGGCTGCCTCGCAAGTAAAAGAACTTTGGATCACCCATTTGCCTCATTACGGCAATCATGAAGACCTTGTGAAACAAGCTTCAGAACAATTTAATGGCCATATTCAATTAGCAAAATCAGGACTAACTTGGGAGTGAAATCACGATGTTATTTATCGATAATAAAGGAATTAATGATCCGCAAATTAACTTAGCGATTGAGGAGTATGCACTTAAAAATCTCGACATCAATGAAACATATTTATTGTTTTATATTAATGGTCCATCCATAATCATCGGGAAAAACCAAAACACGATTGAGGAAATTAATACACAATATGTTGAAGATAATGGAATTAAGGTTGTGCGCCGCTTATCAGGCGGTGGGGCTGTTTACCATGATTTAGGCAACTTAAATTTTAGCTTTATTACAAAGGACGATGGGGAAAGCTTTCACAACTATCAAAAATTCACTGAACCAGTGATTGAAGCACTTCACAAGCTTGGTGTGAATGCACAACTTAGTGGGCGAAACGATATCGAGGTTGAAGGTAGAAAAATCTCAGGAAATGCTCAATTTTCAACAAGAGGTAGAATGTTCAGCCACGGAACGCTTATGTTTGATTCAGAAATTGATAACGTCGTATCTGCACTAAAAGTGAAGAAAGATAAAATTGAATCAAAAGGAATTAAATCTGTAAGAAGCAGGGTTGCAAATATTAGTGAATTTCTTACGGAAAAAGTTACAATTGAAGAATTTAGACAAATGCTGCTACGATACATCTTTAACACAGAAGGCGATATTCCTGAATATAAATTGACGGAAAAGGATTGGGAAAACATCCACGAAATTTCGAAAGAACGCTATCAAAATTGGGATTGGAACTATGGCAAATCGCCGAAATTCAATTACCAGCATTCACATCGTTTCCCAGTTGGATCCATTGATGTGCGTCTTGAAGTTCAAAAGGGAATAATTGATAATTGTAAGATTTACGGTGATTTCTTTGGAGTAGGGGATGTAGAGGAAATCGAAAAAAAAATAATTGGAACAAAGTATGAAAAAGCGGAGCTAGAGAAGGCTTTGGAAGGCATCGATATTCAGCATTATTTCGGTAAAATTACCAAAGAAGACTTTATTAATTTAATTTATTAAAAATAAGCGCTAGGCGGGTAAGATCTTATCGATTTCTTACCCGTTATTTATATAATATCTTTATTTCGTCTTGATAGAAAAACTTTCTTTCAATATAATATATTTAGAATATTATTTTTTGTTATTTAATGAATGACTGTTCATTCATTAAATTGGCATTGGGAGGGAGAAATTTGAATTTATCGACTCAACTAGGGGAAACAGCAAAGAGATACTTCGACAAACCAGCGTATATTTTTCAAGGGAAGAATAGTACATATGCTGAACTAGATGGTGCAGTATCAAAGTTCGCAAGCGGCTTAGAAAAACTCGGAATCAAAAAGGGCGATCACATTGCTCTCGTATTGGGAAATACTCCGCATTTTGTGATTGGATTTTACGGTGCACTCCGTATAGGGGCAACGGTAATTCCGATTAATCCAATTTATACATCTGATGAAATTGGATATATTGTGAATAACGGAGATGTAAAGGCTGTCATAGCGTTAGACTTGCTTGTTCCACTTTTTGAAAAGATGAATGAACACCTTCCGAAAGTTGAGCATCTAATTGTATGCGAAACCCCACAGGGTTTAGATAGTGGAGAAGATTTCTCAACATTTTCTAACTACTCTAAATTGAAATCGTTTACAGAAGTGGTTGGTTCTGGGGAGCTCCATTTTCAAGGACCAATACTTGATGATGATGAGGTTGCCGTCATCCTGTATACATCCGGTACAACTGGTAAACCAAAAGGGGCAATGTTGACCCACAAGAATTTGTATAGTAATGCAAGGGACGTTGCGGATTACTTGAAAATTTCTGATCAGGATCGTGTGATAACAACATTACCGATGTTCCATGTTTTCTGCCTAACAGTAGCGTTAAATGCCCCATTAATGAGTGGTGGTACACTGTTAATTGTACCTAAGTTTAGCCCGAAAGAAATTTTTGGCCTTGCTAAGGAATACAAGGCTACGGTTTTTGCAGGTGTTCCAACAATGTATAATTTCCTTCTTCAATATCCAGAAGGAAATCCTGAAGATTTAAGCACATTACGTTTATGTATTTCAGGCGGTGCAGCAATGCCAGTAGCCCTTTTAAAAAGCTTTGAACAGAAGTTTAATGTTCTGGTATCTGAAGGGTACGGTCTTTCCGAAGCATCACCTGTAACAAGCTTCAATCCGTTAGATCGTCCACGTAAACCGGGTTCGATCGGGACAAATATTGTCAATGTCGAGAACAGAGTTGTCGATGAAAATGGTGATGACTTGCCGGTTGGTCAAGTTGGAGAACTAATCGTTCGTGGGCCAAATGTGATGAAGGGCTATTATAAAATGCCTGAAGAAAGTGATGCGACATTGCGAAATGGTTGGCTTTATACAGGTGATTTAGCGAGGGTAGATGAAGAAGGGTATTTTTATATCGTTGACCGAAAAAAAGATATGATTATTGTCGGTGGTTATAATGTATACCCAAGAGAAGTCGAAGAAGTTCTTTACAATCATCCCGATATCATAGAAGTAGCTGTTGTAGGTGTACCAGATCCAGAGCAGGGTGAAGCAGTCCACTGTTATGTTGTGAAGAAGAATCCTGATTTAACAGATGATACTCTCCTTGCATATTGTCGTGAGCATTTAGCTAAATACAAGCTTCCTAGTAAAATAGAATTCATTGACGAACTTCCTAAAAATACAACCGGAAAAATTTTGCGTCGTGCGTTAAAGGATTTAGTGACTAAATAAGGGGAAGAACAGGTCAATTTGGCCTGTTTTTTTAAGTTGGTTTAAACATTTTTTAAAGGAATTTTTTAGTTTAAGGCGAAATAGGATGTAAGCGATATCAAATATTTTAGAAGAGGTGTAATCATGTCTGCAGTTTTATATCAAATTGAAAACCATGTAGCAACTGTCACATTGAATCGCCCTGATGCTTTAAACTGTTTTAATTATGAGATGCTTAAGACACTCGATGAAGTTGTCGAGGATATTCGCACAAATTCAGATGTTCGTGTTGTGATAATTACGGGATCTGGTGAAAAAGCATTTAGTGTTGGTGCAGATTTAAAGGAACGAAAAACACTAAATGAAGCACAGGTAAGAAGAAATGTTTATAAAATTGGCCAGGTTTTTGCGAGTATTGGCGATTTGCCACAGCCGACAATTGCTGCAATCAATGGCTATGCATTTGGTGGCGGTATGGAACTCGCACTGGCCTGCGATTTTCGGATTTCAGTCGAAGATACTCAAGTGGGACTAACGGAAACGAGTCTAGCCATTATTCCAGGCGCCGGGGGAACCCAACGACTTCCACGTCTCATCGGAGAAACAAAAGCTATGGAGCTCATTTTAACGGCTAAACGAATAAGTGCAGCCGAAGCAAAGGATTATGGGATTGTTTCAAGTGTTGTAGCTCGCGAAGAATTAATGAAGGCCTCTATGAAGCTAGCGAATGATATGCTAAAAAATGGCCCACTTGCTTTACAGCAAGCGAAATTTGCGATTAAGCAAGGATTGAATACAGACTTACATACAGGGTTTAAAATCGAACGTAAGGCCTATGAAGTGATTATTCCAACCGAGGACAGAGTGGAAGCCCTGGCAGCTTTTAATGAAAAACGAAAGCCTAACTTTAAAGGGAAATAGTTGTTGTGGTGGCGTCTCACGGTTGAGACGTCTTTTTATTTTAAAATGGATAGAAACGGAGTAAAATCGCTAGAATGAAAATAAAACCGATAGACCCCATTTCCGCAAAGAATCAGCCAAACCCATTGAAAAAACATCCTAAATTTAAGACAATGAATACAAAGATGATGTAAGGAACAAATAATATGAACCCATTTACTGAAAATACGATCCAAATTATAAAACAAATACCACCAGGCAAGGTCATGACCTATGGGCAGATTGCAAAACTTGCAGGTAGCCCACGGGGGGCAAGACAGGTTGTGCGGGTTCTCCATTCAATGAGTAAAAAATACAATCTTCCTTGGTTTCGTGTGATTAACTCCAGAGGTGAAATTGCAATTCGTGATGAAGAAACCCATGCTGCACAAATCATCTTTCTTGAAGATGAAGGAATAGAGGTCATTAACGGTTGTATTAATCTTGAAAAATATCAGTATCATCCAGAGTAAACAGCCTAGGTACAAATCCTAGGCTTTCTACATTTCCTCTGGTGCTTTTACACCTAATAATCGGAGGCCTTCTTTTAGAACAATGGAAACGGAACGGACCAAAGCGATTCGGTCGTTCATTTCGTTATCTTCATGAAGGACCTTGACATGGCTATAGTATTTATTAAATTCTTGTGCGAGCTCAATGATATATTTTGCAATAACAGAAGGCTCATACAGCTGCATGCTCCTTTTGATAATGGTCGGAAATTCCATGAGGTGCTTGACAACCGACCAGCTATGGGAATCAGAGAGTCCCTTTGCCGGTGCATCCGAACCTGGTGATTTTCGCAGAATAGAGCAAGCTCTAGCATGTGTGTACTGAACATATGGACCAGTCGTACCTTCAAACTTCAGCATATCCTCTAATGAGAATTCAATATTGTTAAGTCGTTCATTTTTTAAATCATGAAAAATAATGGCACCTACACCGACCATTTTTGCAATTTCTTCTTTGTTATCTAAGCTGGGATTTTTAATTTCAATGTTTTGTTTTGCAAGCTCAATTGCTTCCTCGATCACCTCTTCTAACAGAACAATTTTGCCTTTCCGAGTCGACATTTTCTTGCCATCCTTTAAGATGAAGCCGAATGGAACGTGGACCATCTCTTTAGCCCACTCATTTCCCATCTTTTTTAGGACTAGGAAGATTTGTTTAAAATGCAAGCTTTGTTCATGGCCAACCACATAGATTGCCTTCTTGAAATCATAGTGTTCTTGACGATAAATGGCAGCTGTTACATCCCTTGTTGCGTAAAGAGTGGCTCCATCGGATTTCTTAATGAGACATGGAGGAATGTTTTCTTCGGATAAGTCAACGACCTTTGCACCCTCTGACTCGATTAAGAGATGCTTTTTGTTAAGCAAGTCAACAGTCGCGTCCATTTTATCGTTGTAAAAAGCTTCCCCATAATTGGAGTCGAAATTAACATCGAGTAAGGAATAGATCCGAGAAAATTCCTTTAACGATTCCTCTCTAAACCAGCGCCAAAGAGATAATGCTTCCTCATTTCCATCCTCTAGTTTCTTGAAATACAATCTCGCGTCATCTTCCAATTCAGGGTTCGTTTCAGCTTCTTCATGGAAGTGAACATAAAGCTTAAGCAATTCGGTAATAGGTTTTGCTTGAACCGCCTTCTCATCACCCCAACGCTTATATGCAACAATGAGTTTTCCAAATTGTGTGCCCCAGTCCCCAAGATGGTTAATTCGGACTGGCCGATAGCCGCATTTCTCCACAATATTGGCAAGGGAGTTACCAATTACAGTTGACCGCAAATGACCCATCGAAAAAGGCTTCGCAATATTTGGAGAGGAAAAATCAATAGTGATCGCTCCACCTTCCCCAAATTCTAGGCTTCCATAGTCTGCTCCGTCTGAAAGAATTGTTTGGAGGATGTGTTTGCTCACTTCTTGTTTGTTTAGAAAACAGTTCACATATGGACCTTCAGCAACAACTTTTTCAAAAAGTGGGCCTTCTATCGAAACAGCGATTTCCTGTGCTACAATTTGCGGTGCTTTTCTATAGTGCTTCGCAAGTGTAAAGCATGGGAAAGCGAGGTCACCTTGTTCTCGGAACTTTGGTTTTTCAATAAGCTTTACTACTTCCTCAAATGGTAAAATGTCATGAAGATGCTTCGATATTTCTTTGACATACACCTGTAACACGTCCATACTCTTACCTCCCTGATAAAATAAAAAAATCTCGCCTCTATAAAAGAGACGAGATTTTCCCGCGGTACCACTCCAATTGTTCATGATGAACCTGACTTAATAAGTAACGGGTTCCCCCGGCACACCCTACTAGAGGAAGTTCAAGTGTGCTTCTCAGAAGTGCGGTTCATCTTGATTTCACCGTTGGGCTTTCACCATCCCCAACTCGCTATTGGACTACATCAGGACTACTCTCTTCATCATTGAATTTGGATATATTTTATTCATGATACAAAATTGGGTAAAAGAAATCAATAGGTTTTTTCAATGCTTATCTTGTCAAAAATGAAGACATATAAAAGTCATTGTTCTAACTGGCCCCATTTTACACTAAAATACTACTAAGAGGGGTTGTACATAAAGGGGGACAGCTAGTGAAAAAAGTAATCGGTTGGTCACTTGGAATTTATCTTGTTTTTGGGTTATTTATAGCATGGTATTTATTTTTTGGAGCAAATACGGACATCCCTGCCCAGCTAAAAGGTAGCCCGGCAGATCCACAGACATTTATGAATGAACGTCAGCTGTTATTAAGTGAAGAATATTCGCAAATCAGAAACCTGTTGTTTTTCCTGTCTATACCATTCGAGTGGTTAATTTATATTTTCGTCCTGGTGATCGGAATTTCAGCAAAGTTTCGTGATTGGTCAAAAGTATCAACTAAATTTTCAATTTTACAAACGGCGATCTATCTGTTTTGGCTATCCTTGTTAGTTGAAATATTATCATTTCCGCTTTCATGGATAAGCTACAAACTCTCCAAGGCGTATAATATAACCGTTCAATCGACACAAAGCTGGATGAAGGATTTACTTATTGATTTTTGGGTAAATTATGCCTTGATGATCGTCATTGTGGGTGTCTTGTTTTGGTTAATTCGGAGAAATGAAAAAAGATGGTGGTTTCATGCATGGCTTCTGTCGATTCCATTTTCCATGTTTCTCATGTTCGTACAGCCAGTCATAATCGATCCACTTTATAACGACTTTTTCCCATTAACGAATAAAGAATTGGAGACGAAAATTCTTGAATTAGCCAATCGAGCTGATATCCCGGCAGACCATGTATTTGAAGTGAATATGTCTGAAAAGACAAATGCACTAAATGCATATGTAACTGGAATAGGCTCCAATTCTCGGATTGTGCTTTGGGATACAACGCTTCAACGTCTAAATGAAAATGAAATATTGTTCATTATGGCACATGAGATGGGACATTACGTGATGAAGCATATTTATATAGGAATAGCTGGGTATTTGCTCTTAACGTTAGTGGGACTCTTTATAATCAGCAAACTCATGACCTTTATGATTCGTAAATGGGGCCATCTATTTAAAATTTCAAGTGTTAAGGATATTGCAGTTTTACCGGTGTTTTTATTGTTAATCTCTGTTTTAAGTTTTGTATCCGATCCAGTATCAAATGCTGTTTCAAGACACCAGGAAAAGTCAGCTGATTTATATGCACTTGAAATGACCGAAGATAACAAGGCGGCGGTTTCGTCTTTTCAGGAATTATCAAGGGCTGGCTTAAGTCAAGTAAACCCACCATTCCTTGTTAAAATTTTCAGGTATGGTCATCCAACAATGCTTGAAAGAATTACGTATACGAACGAATTTGAAAAAAATGAAAAATAACCAAAATAAGAGCCTTGTTTGCAGAGGAAATTCTGTGAGCAAGGCTTTTTTATAATTATGTTGTTATAGTACAGAATTACCATTTTAAAAATTGTTATATAAAAATTTCAGAAAAATGTTCCATTTTTGGAAAGTCTGTTATATAATACTTTTAGTATTAAAAAACTGTATTATAACAATACAAAGGAAGGTGTGTTTGGGACAAAATGACGATACAAACCTCAGGAATTCATATTAGAGGGAATATGAATGGGCAGTATGATGAAATTTTGACACCACAGGCATTAAACTTCATTGAAAAACTAGAACGGAACTTCGGAGGAAGAAGAAAACAATTACTAGAAAAGAGGCAGCAACGACAACAGGAAATCAACAAGGGAATCATGCCTACTTTCTTATCCGAAACCGAACATATTCGGAACGGGAATTGGACAGTAGCCCCCATTCCAAAAGACCTGCAAGATCGTCGAGTTGAGATAACTGGTCCTGTCGACAGAAAAATGATCATTAATGCATTAAACTCGGGAGCAAAAGTATTTATGGCAGATTTTGAGGATGCCAATTCCCCAACTTGGAAAAACGTAATCGAAGGGCAGATTAATTTACGGGATGCTGTAAGGAAGACCATTACATTCGAGAATCCAAACGGGAAGAAGTATCAGCTAAATAATGAAATTGCAACTCTTGTTGTTCGTCCACGAGGCTGGCATTTAGAAGAGAAGCATATTGAACTTGACGGTAAGAGAATTTCAGCTAGTTTACTAGATTTTGGACTTTATTTTTATCATAATGCGATTCGTTTGATTGAGAATGGCAGTGGTCCCTATTTTTATCTGCCGAAGATGGAAAGCCATCTTGAAGCAAGACTGTGGAATGATGTTTTTATCTTTTCGCAAAAGGAACTGGGTATTCCTCAAGGAACGATTAAAGCTACTGTTCTTATTGAAACGATTCTCGCCACTTTTGAAGTGGATGAAATTTTATATGAACTAAAGGATCATTCTGCAGGGCTAAATTGTGGTCGTTGGGATTATATTTTTAGCTACTTAAAGAGATTTCGAAATGTGGAGGATGTGATTTTACCAGATCGGTCTGAAGTCACGATGAAAGCTCCATTTATGAGTGCGTACTCTCAGCATGTTATTAAAACTTGCCATAAGCGAGAGTGTCATGCAATCGGTGGAATGGCTGCTCAGATCCCAGTAAAAAACAATCCAAAAGCAAATGAAGAAGCTTTTAATAAAGTCCGTGCGGATAAGGAACGTGAAGCAAATAATGGCCACGACGGAACATGGGTTGCACACCCTGGGCTTGTACCAGTGGCTAGACAGGTCTTTAATACAGTTATGCTAGGACCTAACCAAATTGATAAAAAACGAGAGGATGTTCAAGTCACTGCAGAGGAACTTCTTGCAATTCCTACAGGTAGCATAACGGAGCAAGGTGTCCGTACGAATATTAATGTTGGTATTCAATATATTGAATCATGGCTTCGTGGACATGGTGCAGCACCCATCCATAATCTGATGGAAGATGCAGCGACAGCGGAAATCTCTAGAGCTCAACTCTGGCAATGGATACGTCATCCAAAAGGGATCTTAGAAGATGGAAGAAAGATCACATGGCAGCTTGTTCAACAGCTTCAAGAAGAAGAACTTGAAAAAATAAAACAAGAAATAGGTACACAAGCGTTTGAAGCAGGTCGTTTTGCGGAAGCTACACGTCTATTTGAGGACTTAGTAAAAAATGATGAATTTGTAGAGTTTTTAACGTTACCTGGATATGAAATGTTATAAAAAAAGGAGGAAAATACAATGACAAATGAAAGAGCACAAAAATTACAAGAAAATTGGGAAATGGATTCGAGATGGAATGGAATTGAAAGACCATATAGTGCCGAGGATGTAATTCGATTACGGGGTTCAATTGATATTGAGCATACATTGGCACGCCGAGGATCTGAAAAACTATGGAATCTACTTCATACAGAGGATTACATTCATGCATTAGGGGCATTAACAGGTAATCAAGCTGTTCAGCAAGTCAAAGCAGGTCTTAAGGCAATTTATTTAAGCGGCTGGCAAGTAGCTGCAGATGCTAACCTTTCAGGGCATATGTATCCAGACCAAAGCTTGTATCCGGCAAATAGTGTTCCAAGTGTTGTAAAGCGTATAAATCAAGCTCTCCAACGTGCTGATCAAATTCAGCATTTGGAAGAGGATGGAGATACGGATTGGTTTGCTCCAATTGTGGCTGATGCTGAGGCTGGATTTGGCGGGCAATTGAATGTATTTGAATTAATGAAGGGGATGATTGAAGCTGGGGCTGCTGGCGTCCATTTTGAAGACCAGCTTTCCTCTGAAAAAAAATGTGGGCATTTAGGTGGAAAGGTATTATTACCAACGCAAACAGCAGTACGAAATTTAATTTCTGCCCGTCTTGCAGCAGACGTAATGGGTGTTCCAACAATTTTAGTTGCAAGAACCGATGCTGATGCAGCAGACCTTATTACAAGTGACATCGATCCTGTTGATCAGGAATTTATTACTGGTGAACGAACACCTGAAGGATTCTTTCGGACGAAAGCGGGACTCGATCAAGCAATTGCCCGTGGATTAGCGTATGCTCCATATGCAGATTTAATTTGGTGTGAAACGTCTGAGCCAGATTTAGAACAGGCTAAGCGTTTTGCAGATGCTATACATGAGAAGTTTCCTGGTAAGCTATTAGCCTATAACTGCTCTCCATCATTTAATTGGAAGAAGAAGCTTGATGAAGAAACAATTGAAAACTTCCAAAAGGAAATCGGAAAGATGGGATACAAATTCCAATTTGTTACTTTAGCTGGATTCCATGCTTTAAACCACAGCATGTTTGAATTGGCTAGAGGCTATAAGGAAAGAGGAATGGGGGCATATTCAGAACTCCAAGAGGCTGAATTCGCAAGTGAAAAATATGGTTACACAGCAACTCGCCACCAACGTGAAGTAGGAACAGGCTACTTTGATGAAGTGGCTCAGGTCATAACAGGCGGAACCTCATCAACAACAGCTTTAAAAGGATCTACAGAAGAAGCACAATTTACAAGATAATAAACTCAGAGAAAAACTGGCTAACGTTGGTTAGTCAGTTTTTTTTAGCTGGACTTGATTTTTTTACATCGTTTTTCGAAACAGTTTGCGGTATTCTGCTGATGCTTCTAAAAACAAACTCACATTTTGTGTATCAATCGCTTCATTAACTTTCGTTTCTAAAAACTCTTTTTTTCGTTTGAATAGGCTCTCATCAATAATCATTTGAATATATATGTCTAATACCGATTCCCTTGGTGTTTTGAATTTTTTCGTATCCCGTGACTTCATGATTTCAGAGTACGTTTTTCTATTTTTCATGAAAGCTCACCCCTAAGTCCTTTTTATTAGTATATTTAGGTAGATATGTAAAATCAACTGAATTTTTTGACTTTTTAAAAATTAATTTGGAATACTCAAAATATAAGTATGATATCTTGAATTTTCATGCATGATAGTAATGGAGGTGGAAAAAAATGAAAAACCCAAATGAACGCTCAAATCACGATATTCCAAAGAATACGCCGTTAAACCCTGTTTTCGGGATGTCAAATGCACTTGATACAAATAACCCTTTCCTTTCGGAATCTACCTATGCAGGTAACTCGGTTGATGAGCATACGACATTAGAACAAGCAAATGCATATCTTGCTGATAAGGAACTTGGTCAAATCAATGAGAATTCATAGTAAGTATCCTTGTGGAATTCCTTTAAAAATTCTCTTTTAAAAGAGCATTTTAAAAAGAATTCCACTTTTTTGTGAACTTTTTGTGAACTGTATAGTTATAAAGGTCTATAAATGTTATATTGTAAATGCTTTCATTAGTTTAAAAATTATAATAATTTGAAGGGGTTGAATAAATGAAAGTGAAGAATATGAATTACTTAGTGGAATATGAGATTAATCCTGACACAATGGCAGTACTTCCAATTGAAATGGGAAGTAATACCTGTTCCAGGGTACTTGAGGTCGAAGGTGAATATGTAGTAGCCATGAAACCTACTGAAATCGTTGACCGAAGCTGTCGTTATTTTGGAAGTTCACTTAAAGGCCGACAAGAGGGGACGCGTGAGATCATGGGAGTGACCCATAAGGCTCCAATTATTGTCGAAGCCTCTAATAAGATTTTTCTCTTTCCGACATCTTCGCCAACCAAACAGGATTGTGCATGGCTTTCGCATAATTTTGTCTCAGATTGCGAGTATGGCCTACATGAAAAAACAACTGTTATTTTTACAAACAAGCAAGCGATTCAACTGCAAATTTCAAAAGGCTCCTTCCAAAATCAACTCCATAGAACTGCACAATTACGGACAATTGTTACAAACCGAATGGATAAACCTAATAAACGCATGAATTTTATGATCAATCCTCCAAACAACGAAAGCTTACCCAAATAAAACTGATCTGAAATATGAACATAATTCCCGACCTTATAATTGTCAAATATTACTCACTGTCATTTTTTTCGATGAAATAAGCTTCAAGTAACTGTTGAACTTCGTTTCGAATCCGTGGGTTAAAGTAGTTATGCTCCTCTTCATAGCCTCGATACATGAATGAAAATAAGGTAAATGCCTCATCTCTTTGTTTTTCCCATACCTTCATATTTTTCTTTTTCATTTGTTGTTTGATTGTATAGAGGTCTTTTTGAACTTTCTTCATTGTATGTTCGAGCAAATGGAGATACGGCTTTTTTAACTTAAAGCCGGCGGTTTCTATTGCTGAAAGATCACGGTTAAGGATGGTTAGAACCATTGGCAAAAAGATGGCTTTTTCAAAAAGATCACGGTCATCCTCAGGTATTCTTGTCATGATTATCCCTCTTTCGAGAACATATGTTTGTGTATATAATAATGTATTTTTCAAGAAGAATCAAGAAAAGTGAAGGAGAAATTATTTCTAGTGTCGAAATAATTTAAAATGTAGTGCATAATGGAAGAAGAAGTACTATACTACAATACTTTGAAAATTTTGTAATAAAGGACGGGAGAAGGATGACAGATAAAAAAAGCAGAGGAATCGTTGCTGAGGATTTATATGAATTAAAAACAGTCAATGATCCACAATTTTCTCCAGATGGACAACGTTTTGTGTTTGTGGAGACTGAAATTAATAAGGAAAAACATGAGTATAACTCACATTTATATGTTGGAACGGTTGACGGGAAGATTGCACAGTGGACTTTTGGGGATGTCAGAGATGGCTCACCACGTTGGTCACCTGATGGGGAAAGAATTGCATTTGTATCAAACCGTTCAGGCAAGCAGCAAATTTTTGTTATAAACGCAAACGGTGGGGAGCCGAAGCAACTTACATATTGTGTCAATGGTGCCAGAAATCCAATCTGGTCACCAGATGGTTCAAACATTTTATTTGCAACTTCGTTAGCTCCTGATGAAAGCATCTCAGATAAAGAAAAGAAGAAAAAGGATGACGAAGAGAAAAAGCTTGAGCCAATGGTTGTCGAGCGAATACGTTACAAATCGGATGCAACCGGATTTTTAGATAATAAAAATCAACACCTTGCATTAGTTGATATTGTTTCAGGTGAAATAGAGCAGTTAACATCAGGAGAGTTTGATTATACAGCTGGTGGTTGGTCACCAGATGGATCGAAGTTCACATTCGTTGGTGATATTAGTGAGGATTCAGATTATAATTTAATCTCTGATGTCTATGTGATGTCAGTAAACGATAAGAGCTATCAAAAGATTACAGACGGCACCGGTAACTTTGGCTTGCCATCTTGGTCACCAGATGGCAAGTATATTGCGATCATTGGACATGAACAAGAATTTGCAGGTGCAACATTGCCAAAAATCTGGCTGTACACAGTTGAAAGCTCAGAATTCACATGTTTAACAAGTGAACTGGATGCTTATGTAGGAGATTGCGTTGCTGCAGACTTTCAATTAGGTGGTTCAAACCCAGGAGTAATTTGGAATGAAGATAGCAGAAGCTTCTATTTCTTATTAACAAACCATGGCAATACGGGAGTATATTATGGTTCTGTTGAAGGGGAAGTGTATCCATCTTTATTTGAGAATCAACATGTATTTGCACTAACAGTAAATGATCATAAGGCAGTGGTGGGAATCAGTACACCAACTGAACCAGGCGACCTGTATCACTTGGATTTGAGTAACGGTGAATTGAATCGACTTACAAATGTGAATGAAGCCTTTTTACAAACGATTGAACTTTCAAGCGCAGAACCGTTTACCTTCAAAGCACCAGATGGGTGGGAAATTAACGGTTGGGTCATGAAGCCATTTGGGTATGAAGAGGGTAAGAAATATCCGACCATTGTTGAAGTGCACGGTGGTCCTCATGCAATGTATGCAAATACGTATTTTCATGAATTTCAAGTGTTAACAGGTAAGGGATTTGCTGTTGTCTTCACCAATCCTCGTGGTAGCCATGGCTATGGTCAGCAATTTGTTGATGCTGTTCGTGGCGACTATGGTGGCAAGGACTATTTAGATGTGATGGCAGCAACTGATTATGCAGTTGAGCATTTTGATTTTGTTGATGAAGCGAATCTTGGTATAACAGGTGGGAGTTATGGCGGTTTCATGACAAACTGGATTGTTGGTCATACAAATCGATTTAAAGCTGCGGTTACCCAACGTTCAATCTCAAATTGGCTTAGCTTTTATGGGGTAAGTGATATTGGATACTTCTTTACAGAATGGGAGCTTAAAGGCAATCTACTGGAAGATGCAGAAAAACTATGGAATCATTCCCCACTAAAATATGTAGGGAATGTGGATACACCTTTACTGCTTATCCATGGAGAGCGTGATTTCCGTTGTCCAATTGAACAAGCAGAGCAGTTTTACGTAGCATTGAAACATCAAAAGAAACCAGCAAAATTTGTTCGTTTCCCAGGTGCCAACCATGAATTATCAAGAAGCGGAAATCCAAAATTACGATTATCACGCCTTAACCATATTAAAGATTGGTTTGTAGAATATTTAAGATAAGACTGAAAAAGGCATTAGCAGACGCTAGTGTCTTTTTTACATCTGTTTAAAGTGAATTTTTTTGGTAGAGATGCCCAAATGGGTGTACAATATGAAGTAAGATAAATTTTCGCATCCGCTCTGGTGGATTGGATTTTCGCAAGGAGAGACCTATGGATATTGAAACAATCAAAGAACTAATTACATTGAAAAATATTGAAGAATTATTAAAGGAATACCGGTCATTTGGTCCATTGCCTGGAATTATTCTTCCGATGCTAGAAGCGTTTCTCCCGTTTCTGCCTCTGGTAGCATTTGTTGTTGCCAATGCAAATGCATTTGGACTTTGGCTTGGATTTTTATATTCATGGATAGGAGCCATCGGTGGTTCCTTACTTGTCTTCTTCCTAGTTCGGAAGTATGGTCAAAAACGGTTCTTTTCATTTGTCAGTCGACATAAAAAAGTACAGCGGCTTGTCCATTGGGTTGAAAGGCATGGTTTTGGGCCTTTATTTCTCCTATTATGTTTTCCTTTCACCCCGTCTGCAGCGATTAATTTAGTTGCTGGGTTATCAAGGGTAAGTACTCCTCAATTTGTTTTAGCTGTTTTAAGTGGAAAATTAGTAATGATATTCACCATTAGTTTCATAGGCTATGATATACGAGCTCTTTTTCAACAGCCAGTCCGAACCATTATTGTGGGCGTTATTATTTTTGTGCTTTGGATTGTCGGGAAAAGAGTGGAGGCATGGTTAAAGGTAAAGCCAAAACTCCTTAAGGAGGATGAAGCCTAACAGATCATACGAAGGGTGGAGATTGAATGGAGGAAACCCCAGCAAAGAATAAACAAAATTTTTCTTTGATTAAAGCTTTAGGAATCAGTCTTATCATCGTTGTATTTTTACGAACCTTTTTTTTTACGAACTACATTGTTGATGGCGAATCTATGATGCCAACACTTGAGGATGGTAACCTTTTAATGGTCAATAAGATTGGAATGAAAATAGGGGAGCTTGACCGCTTTGACATCGTTGTATTTCATAAAAATAAAGAAGAGGATTTTGTAAAACGCATCATCGGTTTGCCTGGAGACACGCTTGAATACCGAGATGATGTGCTTTATGTAAATGGCAAAAGTGTTCCCGAACCATTCCTGGACAAATTTAAAAAAGAACTGTTTGTCGGTCAATTAACAGGTGACTTCACCCTTGAAGAAGTAACAGGGGAATCAACGGTTCCAGCAAATCATATCTTTGTAATTGGTGATAATCGCATAGACAGTTGGGATAGTCGCCACTTCGGATTTGTCAGCATGGAAAAGGTTGTCGGTAAGGTAAACATCAAATACTGGCCCTTCGATAAAATGGAATTATTGAATTAAAGAAGAAAACGTATTCCCATAATGAACATTGACAAAGAACTCAAACGAAATTCGAGTTCTTTTTTGGCTTGAATATGATAAAATAGTACCAAAATTATGAATTGATTTTAGAGAAGTTCGCTACGACGGATTTAATTCGAAGGGAGGTTATGAAATGGGGACAAAGATACAAGTTCTGCAAACAAAAATAACTCCACCCAATTTAAAGGACATCATTTTACGAAGACCGTCTTTAATGAAAAAAATGAAAACGATTCCACGATATCCGCTAACCATCCTGCATTCTGGAGCAGGGTACGGAAAAACAACTGCACTTGCATCTTATATTCATGACCTGAAAAATCCATCATGCTGGTATAGTGTGGGTGCGAATGATGACGACATTATTCCCTTTCTAACCTATATGGTCTATGCGATTCGAAAAAATCACAAAGGCTTCGGAACAGAGCTTCTTCTGTATGTTGAAAATATTGAACGGTATGTACGGGATGAAGAAATCATAACGCTTTGCTCACTGTTTATCAATGAGATTACTGTGCTTAATAAGAATGTCATGCTTGTTATGGATGACTATCATTTGATTCAGCATTCTTCTTCAATTGACCATTGGATGACATGGTTGATCCAACATCTTCCGAGTAATTTAAATCTGGTCATCTCAAGTCGAATCAAACCAAACTGGGATTTTCTAACTTCGATGACGGTAAAGGGGGAACTCCTTGAGCTAAAACAGCACGACCTCATGTTTTCGTTTGATGAAGTTGAAGTTCTCTTAAGTGATTTATATGAGGGAGATATGGCTGCTGAAGATATTAAGAAAATCTTTTCATTAACGGAAGGATGGATCATCGCGATTGGAATGATCCGAGCCCAGCTTTCTTCTGATGGAGGATTGGAGGCCATTCTCAATAATAAATCGAAATCACTTGATGAACTATTTCGCTTTCTGGCAATGGAAGTGTTTATGAAGCAGCCGCCAATGGTTCAGCAATTTCTTGAGAATACCTGTATTTTCGATGAATTAAACGGAAATATATGTGATGACGTATTAGGCATCAGAAGCTCAGGAGAAATGTTAAAGGAGCTTTCTGACCATAATCTCTTTTTACTTTCAATTGGAGAAGGTCAGTATCGCTATCATGCTCTGTTTAAAGAGTTTCTGGAGCAGCGTCTTTTCTCGACAAATGAACGGCATTTTTATAATCTACATCTTCAAACCGCTCGATATTATCAAAGAATAGGAGACTTTAACCAAGCAATCTATCATCTTGAGGCAACCCAGGATTTTGAAAGAATAGCAGAGATCCTCCATCATTATGGAGAAAAAATGATTCAAAATGGGCAACTGGAAGGTCTGCTTGATCGAATTAAAAAGATCCCAGAATCACTTATGAACCACTATTATCTTTTGTGGCTTTATAAAGGAGAAGCGTTAAGATATCGTTGTTCTTATAAGGATGCTGAGGATTGTTACATAAAAACCATACACTTTGCTCATTCTGCTAGAGATTTAGACGGGTTAAGTAAGGCCTATGAAGGACAAGCGAAAATTTATCTGGATACCATCCAGCCTGGTAAAGCAGAGCGCTATTTATTACAGGCAATTGAAGCGCTTGAAGAAAATGAGGCTTCCTCAAGTGAAGATAAGAGTAGGTTATATCAATTAATGGCTGAAAATCTAGCGAATGCAGGTCATGCCAATAAAGCGAAAAAGTGGTTTGAAAAAGGACGAGGGTTAAATATTCCCCTTTTAGACGGAAACTTAGAATCAAGATTATATTTGCGTACTGGAAAGCTAGTTGAAGCGAAAAAGATTCTTTCTCAAAAAAAAGTGGTTGAAAAGGATCAAAAAACGGTTCATTTACAGCAATCTCACCGTGAAACAGATTTACTATTGTCCTTAATTGAATCCTTTATGGGGAATGGGCAAGCAGCAAAAGAACTAGCAGAATCAGGAATTAAACAAGGAGTTCAATTTCAGGCGCCATTTGTGGAAGCATGTGGCTGGATGCGAATGGGACATGCGGTGCAGTTACTTGATAAGTATGACGCATCACTTGCAACACAATGCTATGAAACGGCACTAGAGATTATGGATGAACTGAATATTGCAAGGGGAAAAGCAGAGCCATTAATGGGTTTATGTATTCTATATGGAAATAAAGGGATATATGATCGGGCCATTGAATTTGGCAATAAAGCCTTGGAAGAAACAGAAAAGGTAAAAGATGCTTGGCTTTCTGCACTGATTTTACTTTGTATGGGTATTTCTTCCGTTCACAATGAGAAATGGGAGGATGGGAACACATACCTAAAAAGATGTGAAGCTTTGTTTGGAAATTGTGGTGATCAATACGGGATGGTCTTAACACAGCTTTGGTTAGCATTTCTTTATTTTCACCAGAAAGAAAAAGAGGCATTTAACGAAGTAATTACTAGTTTTCTAAAAAAAATGCAGGTTGGGGGCTATGATTTTATCCTGACGAAACGTACAACTTTCGGTCCATTAGATTTACATAATGTTGTTCCCTTGTTGCTTGATGCACAGAAGGAAGGAATTCATCTAGCATATGTAAATCAGCTTTTAAATAATCTGGGCTATTCTAATATCACGTCCCATCCTGGCTACACATTAAGGATACAAACATTAGGTAGATTCAGAGTATGGCTCGGGAGCCAAGAAGTAGAGGAATCGGATTGGCAGCGTGGAAAGGCAAAGGAATTGCTTGAACTATTTGTGACAATGCGGAATACAATGATTGCTAGAGAAGAAATATTTGCTACCCTATGGCCAGACAATGACGAGCCGGCAGCAGCAAGAGACTTTAAGGTAGCATTAAATGCACTAAATAATGCGCTAGAACCAAATCGTGTGGCCAGATCAACACCATTTTTTATAGGGCGGGTTGGTTCCTCCTATGGACTTAATCAACAAGCTGGCTACCAGCTTGATATTATTGAGTTTGAGGAATGGATTCATGCAGGTTTGCATGAGAAGGATACCGAGCAGAGTATTAAATGTTTAAGACGGGCCTTGGGGTATTATGAGGGGGATTACTTACCTAATCGTAGATATGAAGATTGGTGTTTAAGTGAAAGAGAACGACTTCAAGTATTGTTTTTACGAGGTGCTGAACGAATTGCCCAAAGCTTTGTGAAAACGGAAGAGTTTGATGAAGCCATTTATTGGTGTGAACAAATTTTAGCAAAGGACCGAACATGGGAGGAAGCATATCGCTTATTGATGTTCTGCTACTATCATAAAAACAACCGGCCTCAAGCAATCAAATGGTATAAAAAATGTGTATTAGCATTGGAGGAAGAACTGGGTGTTGACCCTATGCAACAGACTAAACAAATGTACGATATGATTCTTCAGCATCAAAAATAGCATAAAGACTTGGGTGATAGACCATTCACCATTTTGGAATGGTCTATTTTTTTATTTTTAAAAATGTATTGAAAAATCTGTTAATATAGATATAATGAAAGTTGAGAGGTGATTCAGGTGTCAGAAACAATAAACGCAGAAGATAAAGGATTGACCCCTAAAGGTTTAGAGACAAGAGAGAAACTTTTACGAGCAGCGGAGGAGGTATTTGGACAAAAGGGATACTATGAAACTTCAATTGTAAATATTTCACAGGAGGCAAAGGTAGCACAGGGGACCTTCTATAATTATTTTCCATCAAAAAAAGATATTTTTGATGAATTAATTCGAGAATATAGCCGGGAGCTTCGTTTAGCAATTAAAGAAGAAATGGGTAAAGCAAAATCCTTTGAAGAAGCACAAAGGAGAGGATTCAAGGCCTTCTTTAATTGGGTAAAAAACCGCAGAAATTTATATAGTATCGTTCAACAAGCCGTAGTTGTGGATAAGGAACTTTATCGATGGTATTACGATAAGCTTGCAAATGGATTTTTAAAAAGTTTGTCTGCAGGTATTGGTGTAGGAGAATTTAAAGAGATTGACCAAGAAACAGTTGCCTATTGCTTAATGTCAATTGGTCAGTTTCTTGGTATGAGGTGGGTGTATTGGGAACAGCAAGATGTTCCTGAACAGGCTTTTGAGGCAGCAATGACACTTATTTTTGATGGGCTAAAAAAATCATAGAAGGGGAGGACATTATCATGCAAGGCATTGCTTATTGGATTGAAAAAAGAGCTGAATTACATCCGAAGCGTATTGCCATTATCACAGAAGATGAACAAATCAGCTATGAAATGCTGAGTCAACATGTAAACAATTTAGCATCTTACTTAAAACTCGAGTTAGGTTTAAAAAGAGGAGACCGTATCGCAATACTTTCTCAAAATCGATATGAATACATTGTATTACTTTTTGCAATCGCAAAGCTTGAATGCATTGCTGTCCCGCTGAATACTCGTTTAACAGTAAATGAACTTGTCTACCAACTACATGATAGTGGGACCGAGCTATTATTTGCAGAAGATATGTTTAAACAAACATCCATTTCATTGAATCAGGCAACTAGCCTGAAAGGGGTAATTTCGATTGACACAATAAGGCATGTAAAGGGTGGAAATGAGAAAGTTTCAGTCGAGATAAATGAAAGCGTTCCCTATTTGATTTGTTATACTTCAGGAACAACTGGAAAACCAAAGGGAGCGGTTTTGACTCAGAATAATATGTTTTGGAATGCAATTAATAATTCGCTCGCAATTGATATCACATCTATTGACCGGTCCCTTTTATTACTGCCGCTCTTTCATATTGGCGGAATCGGCTTATTTGCATTTCCGACGTTGTATGCTGGCGGGACCATCATTCTTCCTGAGGGTAAATTTGATTCCGAGAGGGCCTTATTGATGATTGAACAGCACCAAGCAACTATCGTAATGGGTGTCCCTACAATCCATCAGGCGCTATTACATAGTCCGTCATTTGATAAAACGAATTTGACATCTGTTCGTTGGTTTTATAATGGTGGTGCACCATGTCCACTTGAGATTATCAAGGCGTTTTTTGATAGGGGATTTTTATTTGGTCAGGGTTTTGGGATGACCGAAACATCACCTACCCTCTTTATGCTTTTGAAGGAGGATGCCGAACGGAAAATGGGATCAATCGGAAAGCCAGCTTTATTTTGTGAGTATAAATTAATAGATTCGGAAGGGACACTCGTCAAAGAAGGCGAAGTTGGAGAACTCATTGTTCGTGGACCAAATGTGATGAAGGGATACTGGAATAGACCGGAAGCAACGGAGGAAGCCCTTCGTGATGGCTGGCTATATACTGGGGATTTAGCAAGGGTTGATCAAGAGGGTTTTTTGTATATTGTCGGTAGGAAAAAAGAAATGATTATTTCTGGTGGAGAAAATATTTATCCATTAGAAGTTGAACAAATAATCGGTCGTCTAGCGGATGTTGAGGAAGTAGCTGTAGTTGGAGTTGTCGATCAGAAGTGGGGAGAAGTTCCGGTTGCTTTTGTTGTAAAGAGGAAGGAGAGTTTACTAACAGAAGAAGAAATAATCAAATATTGTAATCAGTTTTTAGCAAGATACAAGATTCCGAAAAAGATAGAATTTATTGATCAACTACCTAGGAATGCGACTGGAAAAATCCAAAAGAACCTTCTAGTAAATACATAAAAAGGAGGAGAAGAAAATGCAGGGCTATTATGTAGGTCAAACTGCATCATGCAGTAAAACGATAACAGAAACTGATATTAATTTATTTGCAGGCTTAAGTGGGGATTTTAATCCAATTCATATCGAAGATGAATATGCCAAGAAAACCAGGTATAAAAAAAGAATTGCACATGGTTTATTGACATCTAGTTTATTATCTCAACTGTTAGGAGTACATTTACCCGGAAAAGGTTCGGTCTACATGGAACAAACAATCCGATTTACGGCACCTGTTTTTATTGGCGACACAATCACAGCTATGGCGACTATTCAAGAATGCAACAGAGAAAAAAATAGAGTCAAATTGCTAACCGAATGTCACAATCAAAAAGGCGAACTTGTACTAACTGGGACAGCAGTTATGATGGTTCCATCAGAAGGAGTATTTATATGATAAATATTGGAATTGAAGCAACAAGTGTATTTTTTCCAAAAGGAATTGAAACAGCGGCGGAATTGTCTAAAAAAACTGGAATTCCTGAACAGGTTATCATTGAGAAATTTGGCTTGTATCAAAAACATGTGGCGGATGATTCAATGCAAGCAACAGATCTTGGAATTAAAGCAGCCAGACAAATCTTATCAAAAATTGATCCGTTATCAATTGACGTCGTGATCTATTTTGGTAGTCCGCATAAGGATTATTTGGTTTGGTCATGTGCACCTAAACTTCAATATGAGCTAGGGACAAAAAATGCCTATGCATTTGAATTAATGAATGTAAGTTCCTGTTTTCCAATTGCTTTAAAAGTAGCAAAGGATATGCTTCGATCTGACGAAGCAATCGAAAATATTTTACTTGTTGGAGGCTGTAAAGAATCTCAAATTATAGATTATGATAATCCACGCTCCAGGTTTATGTTTAATTTTGGAGATGGTGGGACAGCAGCATTAATAACGAGAAATTCTACTACAAGTGAAATTCTTGAGAGCTCAATCATTACAGATGGATCATTCTATGAAGATGTCCGTGTACCGGCCGGAGGATCCAAATTGTTTCCAAGCTTGGAAACAGTAAAAAATAGACAGCATTATATCGACGTTCTTGATCCATCTAGCATGAAAGAACGGCTCGACCCTGTATCGATTCCAAATTTCGAAAGAGTTATTCGACAAGCAGTACAAAATAGCGGATATTCACCTCAAGACATAAAAGTTCTTCTCCCACTTCATACGAAACGCTCCATGTTTAGAGAACTACTTCATACATTAGAAATCCCAGAAGAAAACGCAGTCTATTTAGATCATCATGGCCATATGTCTGCACTTGACCCTTGCATTGGTCTCCATTTTGCACAGGAGCAAGGAAAATTAAAAAATGGAGATCTTGCTGTAGCAGTTAGTGCTGGAACAGGCTATACATGGGCGGCTACTGCTATTCAATGGAAGGCTAGCTAAATGATACAAATCATCTACTGTAACTAAAATGTAACTATCACCATGTACGATTATCGCAGGAGGTTTTCCAGTTTTTATGATGATAAAGGGGGAAGGAAAATTGAAGAAGTTCTCATTTCGTAAAATGCTTTTCTTAAGTATGCTTGCCATGCTGATGGTAGTTGCAGCAGCTTGTAGTTCTGGATCTTCATCTACTGAAGAAGAGAAACCGAATTCAGGAGATTCAAACAAACCAGCAGAAGAAACAAAAGCAAAGGACCCAATTAAAATTGGTGTGCTGGCCTCATTAAGTGGTGGACTTGAATCATACGGCAAACAAACAACCCAAGGATTTGAACTAGGCCTTGAATACGCAACAGAAGGAACAATGGAAGTAAATGGACAAGAAATTCAATTTATTGTAGAAGATACTGAAACGAAACCTGAAGTTGCGATTCAGAAAGCAACGAAATTGATTGAAGAAGACGGAGTAGACTTCCTAGTAGGATCATCAAGTTCAGCAGATACATTGGCAGTTCTTCCGTTAGCAGAAGAATATGAAAAAATAATGATTGTTGAACCGGCAGCAGCTGACAGTATTACAGGTGCGGACTGGAACGAATACATCTTTAGAACAGCTCGTAACTCATCACAGGATGCGGTTGCAGGAGCAGCGGCTATTGCAAAAGAAGGAGTAAAAATTGCAACACTTGCACCTGATTATGCTTTCGGCCGTGATGGGATAGCAGCATTTAAGGAAGCTGCTGAAAAGTTGGGTGCTGACATCATCCATGAGGAATATGCAGACCCTGCAGCAACTGACTTTACATCAAATGTTCAAAAAATTATTGAAGCAAAGCCTGATTATTTATATGTTGTTTGGGCGGGTGCAAACACACCTTGGAACCAAATCGCAGATATGAAGGTCCAAGAAAATGGCATTAAAATCTCGACAGGTGCTCCAGATATTCCTGCACTTGCGACTATGGATGCCTTAATTGGTATGGAAGGATTCACCGTTTACTATCACCAGCTTCCTAAAAATGACATTAATGATTGGTTAGTTGAAAAACATAAAGAAAAGTTCAATGGAGAGGTTCCTGACCTATTTACTCCAGGTGGTATGACTGCTGCATTGGCAATTGTGGAAGCTATTAAAAAGACTGATGGTGATACAGATGCAGATAAGCTAATCGAAGCAATGGAAGGCATGAGCTTTGACACACCTAAAGGAAAAATGACGTTCCGTGAAGAGGACCACCAAGCCCTTCAAACGTTATATGCGATTCGCCTAGAAAAGGTAGATGGTGTGGATTATCCAGTACCAGTCTTAATGAGAGAGTTAAGCCCTGAGGAGACAGCTCCACCAGTTCGCAACTAATGATAACTTTATTCAGCAAGAAGTTTCCTTCCTCTAAATAAGGGGATGAATGCATAAATGAGTAAGCAATACATTCAGGGTTCTAACTCCGACTGAATAAAGTTAAAGCCTCCGGCGGAGACATTCGATTTTCAAAGGTAACTTTTCGAGCATAAGAACAAAGACTAAAAACGCCACTTCCTGTGGCAACGTCTTTGTGACCCACCTCGTGTGGGCCTAAAAATCTGGGCGCAAATACGCCAAGGCGCATTTGATTTATAGGCTTCGGTAGGATTCTACCGAAGCCTACTTTTAGAAAAAGAGGTGAGATGACGTGAATAATATTATTGAAACGAAAGATCTGACAATTGCATTTGGAGGGCATGTTGCTGTTGATAAGGTTAATTTTACAGTTCCTCCTAACCACTTCAAATCAATCATCGGCCCAAATGGAGCAGGTAAAACAACCTTTTTCAATTTGCTAAGTGGCCAGCTTTCTCCCACAAATGGCCAAGTGTTTTTAAAAGGTGAAGATATTACAAAGCTATCTCCAACCGCGCGTACACGGAAAGGAATCGGTCGTTCTTTTCAAATTACAAATGTTTTTCCAAATCTGACCGTACTGGAAAATGTTCGATTAGCTGTTCAATCCGTGGCAGGGGTAAGGTACCAAATGTTTAAGCACTTCCGTAAATATCGACAATTCGAAGAAAAAGCCTTACACATTCTATCGCTTGTTCTTCTTGATAATAAAGCAGATGCCATTGCAAAAAACTTGGCACATGGTGAAAAACGAAAGTTGGAAATTGCCATGCTTTTAGCACTGGAGACTGAGGTTCTGTTATTGGATGAACCAACTGCTGGGATGTCACTGGAGGAAGTACCTGCAATCCTTGAGGTCATAAAAAAGATTAAAGCGGAAGGGAATCGTACCATCATTTTAATTGAACACAAAATGGATATGATCCTCGACCTTTCTGATAGTGTAATGGTTTTATTTAATGGTAGATTGCTAGCAGATGGAACACCTGAAGAAATTATGAATAATGAAACAGTCCAATCCGCGTATTTAGGAGGTTTGTACGATGACACTGCATCTTAAAGTAGAAGGAATCCAAACGTATATTGACCAATTCCATATTTTACAGGGCGTTTCATTTGAAGCCAAGAAAGGTGAGGTCACTGTTCTTTTAGGAAGAAATGGTGCAGGGAAAACAACGACTCTTAGGTCAATTATGGGGCTCAATCCGCCGGCTCAAGGAACAATTGAGTTTAATGGGCAAAACATTGCTGGGCTAGCAACCTATCAAATTGCAGCGAAAGGGATTGGCTACGTACCTGAGGACCAGGGGATATTTGGAAAATTAACAGTAGAGGAAAATATGAAGGTTGCAATAAAGAAGGAAAACGATGAAACAAAGGGACGCCTCGAATATATTTTGAACTTATTTCCAGATTTAATGAAGTTTTGGAAAAGAAAAGGGGGTAACCTCAGCGGTGGGCAAAAGCAAATGCTTTCTATTGCTAGGGCTTATGTCAATAATAATGATTTACTTTTGATTGACGAGCCAAGTAAGGGTCTAGCCCCAATAGTGGTGGAAAAAGTGATGGAGTCGATACAAGAGATGAAGTCTAAGACGTCGATAGTACTTGTTGAACAAAATTTTATAATGGCAAGTACAATTGGAGACCGTTTTTTCATCATTGACGATGGAAGAACTGTTCATCGTGGCGACATGAAGGAGTTAAAGGAAAACGAACAACTCCGCAAACAATATTTAGGAATTGCCTAACGAGATATTCATACGAGAGGAGGAGAGTTTATGGATGCAATTATTAATTTAACGATTAATGGACTTGCGACAGGCATGTTGATCTTTCTGCTTGCAGCAGGGTTAACCTTAATTTTTGGACTTATGGATGTCTTAAACTTTGCTCATGGTGGTTTATTTGCATGGGGAGCCTATGCTGGTGTTTGGTCTTATGGACAAACTGGCAGTTTCATAGTTGGGATCATTACTGCTCTAATTACCGGTTTAATTCTAGGCTTGCTGATGGAAAAGTTTATCGTCACCCCGGTTTACGGAAATCATATTCAACAAATTTTGATAACGCTCGGGGTAATGATTGTTCTTTCCGAAATGTTAAAGGTTGTTTGGGGACCAAACCAATTGAGTGCGAAAACACCTCATTATTTAAGTGGAAGCTGGGAGATGGGTGGAGTTATTTTAATCAAATATCGTTTATTTATCATTCTAGTCGGGTTCTTCGTTTTCTTCGTTATTTACTATATCTTAAAAAATACAAAGATTGGGCTAATCGTTCGTGCAGGTGTTATTAACAAGGAAATGGTCCAATCACTGGGTATTAATATTAAAAAGATTTTTATGCTCGTGTTTATGGTCGGTGCAGCGATGGCAGCACTTAGTGGCGTATTACTAGGTCCGTATTCCGGGCAAATTTACGCAGAGATGGGGATGGAGTTTGCGATTCTCGCGTTTATTGTTGTTGTTATTGGTGGAATGGGAAGTATTACAGGGTCACTGTTTGCAGCGATTTTAGTAGGGCTATCAGGTGCCTACATGGCTTACTATGTCCCAGAATTATCACTAGCAGTGAATATGCTGCTAATGGCCATTGTGTTAATTTTTAGACCACAAGGATTATTCGGTGCAAAGGGGTGAGGAAATGAGGCTTCTTACTAATTCTTCAAAAGTGAACATCATATACATTGCGGCGGCGGTATTCCTTCTGTGTTATCCATTTATAAATGATACAAGAAGTATATTAATTTTATTTACACAAATTTTTATCTTTGCTGTCTTTGCGATGAGTTATGATATTTTACTAGGGTTTACAGGGATTGTTTCATTCGGACATGCGATGTTTTTCGGAATTGGTGCCTATTCGACAGGAGTGCTATTAGACCGATTTGAGCCAACAATTCCAATTTTTCTGCTATCCATAGTAGTAGGTATGGTTCTCGCGGCTATATTAAGTTATATTGTAGGTTTGCTCTCACTACGATTAAAAAGCCACTTCTATGCCATGCTAACGTTGGCATTTTCAGGCTTGTTTTTGGTGGCAGCCGAAAAATGGAGGTCATTAACAAGAGGAAATGACGGATTTACCTTCCGCATTCCAGATGTATTAAAAGATCGTTTGACCCTTTATTTTGTCACATTGATTCTAATGATTCTCGTATTTTTATTGTTAAAGAGATTTACAGAATCACCTCTCGGCAGGGTTCTCCAAGCAATCCGCGAAAATGAGCCCCGAACAGAATCACTCGGCTATAATGTGATTCATTATAAAATCATTGCGAGTATTGTAGCAGGTGTAATTGCTAGTGTTTCAGGCTCTATGTATGTTGTCACATTACGGTTTGTAAATACATCAGTATTTGCCCTTGATGTAACCCTTGATGCGCTTTTAATGACGATAATTGGTGGTGTGGGAACACTGGTCGGGGCGATCATTGGAGCGGGTCTTATCGAATTTGCCCATCACTGGCTAACAGGATTAACAAAGGTTCACTGGATATTTGAAAGATGGATGATCTTCTTTGGCACTTTATATATACTAGCCGTTATGTTCTTCCCAATGGGAATCGTTGGTACTGTCAAATCGTGGTTCTATAAAAGAAAAGGGGCCAATAAAACGAAAGACTATGAAAAAGAAAAAATAGCTGGCTAAGGAGAGAGGGCTATGAATGATAATCAACCCATTACTTCATTTGTTGTCCGTTGTGCCCTGGTTGATGTGGATAACACGACAATGAAAAAACAATGGCGTATAAAAGTAAGCCATGTTCAAGGAGAAGATGAAGTGGTTGTGACAGATTTAGATGACGCCGTTCAGTTTATGAAACGTGTAATAGAGGAGTGACCTACTTTGCAATCAGTTGGAATTTTGAGTACGGGGATCTATATTCCGAAGGAGTTTTTAACTTCGGAAGACATTTCGATAAAGAGTGGGATTCCAAAGGAGATTGTTGAAACAAAGCTGGGAATTATGAAAAAGCCGATTCCTGGCTCAGACGACCATACATGTGAAATGGGAATCAAAGCAGCTAGAGAAGCCATCAAAAAGGCAAAAATTGATCCTCTGGAAATTAATTTAATTATCTATATAGGGGAAGAACATAAGGAATATCCTTTATGGACTGCAGCGATTAAAATGCAACAGGAACTCGGTGCCTCAAACGCTTGGGGATTTGATGTGGCAATGCGCTGTGGAACAACGATAATGGCTATAAAGCTTGCAAAGGATTTGATGAGGTCAGATGACTCGATAAAAACGGTATTATTAGCAGGCGGCTATCGAAATGTAGATTTTATAGATTACGAGAATCCTAGAACTCGCTTTATGTATAACTTGGGAGCTGGTGGGGGTGCCATCCTTTTACAAAAAGGTATTACAAAAAACCATGTTCTCGAAAGTCATATTATTACAGATGGTGCATTTTCTGAGGATGTTGTTGTCGTAGCGGGTGGAACAAAGAACCCGATAACAAAGGAAGCCCTCGATCAAAAATTAAATATGCTAGATGTCCTTGACCCAGATGGGATGAAACAGCGACTAGAAGAAAAGTCGATGCAAAACTTTCTTCAGGTGATTCGAACAGCAGTAAAAAACAGCGGTTATAACGAAGCCGATATTGATTACTTAGGCATTCTCCATATGAAAAAATCAGCCCATGATTATGTGTTAAACGAACTAGGTCTAAGCCAGGACCAATCTATTTATCTTAATGAATATGGACATATTGGCCAAATTGATCAAATACTTTCTATGGAATTAGCGGAAAAAAACGGTAAAATAAAAGAAGGGGACCTTGTTGTTCTAGTAAGTGCTGGTATTGGATATGCGTGGGGGGCCACTACGATAAAATGGGGGGATTGTGAATGTCAGCCATTGAACTGAAAACTGTTAATCTCGCAAATGGAGAAACATTAGGCTACAGGGAACGTGAAGGGGGAGAAAAAACGGTTCTACTCATTCACGGGAACATGTCATCATCGAAACATTGGGATGTTGTCATTGAAAATATTGATAGCGATTACAAGGTGTACGCTGTCGATATGAGAGGCTTTGGAATATCGACTTATCACAAACCAGTTCAATCTATTAAGGATTTTTCCGATGATATTAAACTTTTCGTTGATGAATTAGGCTTATCAGATTTTATCATTGCTGGTTGGTCAACGGGTGGAGCTGTAGGAATGCAGTTTGTAGCTGACCATCCGGGACTTTGTTCGAAGTTAGTATTATTGGCATCAGCATCAACAAGGGGTTTTCCAATCTATGGCTTAGGTGCTGACGGGCAGCTGGATTTTTCAAATCGTTTGAGAACGATGGAAGATATTCATAGAGATTCAGCACGAACCATCCCGATTCAATCCGCCTATGACAATCGGGATAAAGAAACATTAAAAGCAATCTGGAATGCAGCCATTTACACTAAAAATCAGCCAGATGAGGATCATTACGATGAATATCTTGACGATATGATGACTCAACGAAACCTTGCGGATGTTTATTATTCATTAAATACGTTTAACATCAGCCATCATCACAATGGATTAACAGAGGGAACTGGCCAGGCTGATGATATCAAAATCCCAGTCTTAGTATTGCGTGGGGATCGCGATTATGTAGTCCTTGAAAATATGGCAAAGGAAATTATGGAGGATTTAGGGGATAACGCCACTTTCATTGAACTTGAGGATTGTGGACATTCTCCGTTAATTGATAACTTAGAACTGTTGTTAAAACATATGCATGAATTTATAAGAAATGCGTAAGCACCTTGAAATTGAACATCGACTAACAACTGCCACGTCCTGGGGCAAACGTCGATGTCACCACCTCCTGTGCAAGTCCGACAAGCGCTGGAACCCTGACGAGGAGGCTTTTGCCGCCGCAGGAGGGGTGAAGCGACCTCGAGGGGCTAGGTGCTGAAGCTAGACAAATTGGTAAAAAGGAGCCGGCAAAATGAGATTAAAGCATAAGGTCGCAATCATTACAGGGGCAGCAAATGGGCTAGGGCTAGAAGCTGCCATTACATTTGTACGTGAAGGTGCAAAGGTTGCATTAACAGACTATGACACAACAGGAGCCCAGAGAGCAAAAGAATTGAAAGAGCAAGGTGCAGATGTTGAGTTCTTTCAAGTCGATGTAGCGAACAGAGAGAGTGTTGATC